>JBFGRR010000129.1:0-5146 GCA_041567215.1 Acidimicrobiia bacterium
CCTTCCTCGGGAATCCCTTGGGGCCTGGCCAGTTTCCTGCTGCTGGCGGTGATCATCGCCATATTCGCCGTCCAGAACCCGCAGGACGTCCAGATCGATTTCCTCACCTGGAGTTGGGAGCTCCCGCTCGCCCTGGTGATCATCGTGGTCGTCGCCTTCGCCGTCGTGCTCGACGAGATCCTCGGCGCCGTGTTGCGTAGGCGCCGTCGCAAGCGCAGGGCGGAGAAACAGGAGCTGAAGCAACTGCGCAGCCGGCAGCCGTGAACGAACGGCTGGTGGTGATCGGCGGCGATGCCGCCGGGATGTCCGCGGCCAGCCAGGCGAGGCGCAGACGCGCCGACCTCGACATCATCGCCTACGAGCGCTCCGGATGGGCGAGCTACTCCGCCTGCGGAGAGCCGTATCACGTGGCCGGATACGTCGATCCTCTCGAGCGCCTCGTGGCCCGCACACCCGAGAGATTCGCCGAGATGGACATCGAGCTCCACGTTCGTCACGAGGTCGAGACGATCGACCTGGGGCGGCGCTCGGTCTCGGTCCGAGACCTGGAGGCCGGGCACACCTTCGAGACCGGGTTCGACCAGCTTCTGATAGCCACGGGAGCCACCGCCGTGCGCGCTGACATCGAGGGCATCGATCTCCCCGGCGTCCACGAGCTCCGCACCCTCGACGATGCGGCCGCCCTGCGGGCTCTCGCCGACGGACCGGCCGGGGAAGCCGTGGTGGTGGGAGGCGGTTACATCGGGCTCGAAGTCGCCGAGGCGTTCTCGGTCCAGGGATGGTCGGTGACCGTGGTCACCTCGGGGGAATCGGTACTGGAGAGAACGCTCGACGCCGACCTGGGGGCGACGATCGTCGCCGGCATGGAAGAGCGAAACATACGGGTCATCACAGGTGAGAGGGTCCGCTGCATCAATGGCAGCGCCTCCGTCGAGAGCGTCGGCTGCGAGCGAGAGACGATCCCCGCCGACGTCGTGATCCTGGGCATGGGGAGTCGCCCGGAGGTGGAACTCGCCGAGGCGGCGGGTGTCCCTCTCGGAGACACGGGAGCCATCGCCGTCGATGATCGACAGCGAACCAGCATCGACGGCGTCTGGTCGGCCGGGGACTGCGCCGAGGCGATGCACAGGGTGACGGGACGCCCAGCCAACTTCCACCTGGGAACCGTGGCCAACAAGACCGGTCGGGTCGCCGGCATCAACATCGGTGGCGGAGACGCCCGTTTCCCCGGCGTGCTGGGAACCGCGATCACCAAGGTGTGCGACGTCGAGGTGGCAACCACGGGGCTGCGACCGTCGGACGCCGAAGGCATCGCCGCCGGCGACGCCGAGGGCACCACCACGGCCGGTTACTGGCCGGGTGCTGCACCGATACGGATCCGCGCCGCTGCCGAGCGCAGTTCGGGTCGGCTCGTGGGAGCCCAGATCGTCGGTGGTCCCGGGTCCGCGAAGCGGATCGACGTGTTCGCCACTGCGATCTGGAGCGGCATGACAGCCGCCGACCTCGCCTGGACCGACCTCGCCTACGCCCCTCCGTTCTCCGGTGTCTGGGACCTGATCCACATCGCAGCCCGCCGGGCAGCCGACGCCGCATCCCGGTGAAGCGGGCTCTGCTGGCGGTATTCCTCTGCGCGTGTTCCGCCGAACCCGCGGTCGCCCCAGCCTCTGCAGCGACTGTGGTGAGGGTCATCGACGGCGACAGCCTTCTGATCGAGTCGGGCGGCGACCAGATCGAGATGAGGCTCGCCGGAGTGAACGCCCCCGAGATCGACGAGTGCCTAGGCGCCGAGGCGGCCATGACCCTGGAGGCGCTGACCTCGGCGGGGCCGCTCGCCGTGCGCCTCGACGGCCAGGACCAGTTCGGCCGATCGCTCGGTGATGTCCTCATCGATGGGACTTCGGTTGCCGAGCGGATGGTGGCCGAAGGTATGGCGCTCGCCATCTCCGGTTCGGGGGACTCTGGGCGATTCGCGCTCCAAGAGCGTGCCCGCCGAGATGGAGAGGGAATCTGGTCTGCGTCTGCCTGCGGGGCTACAGGACCGATTCCATCGGTGACGATCATCGCGTTGACCGCCGACCCCCCTGGCCCCGACGAGGACGACCTCGATGCCGAGACCGTCACCATCGCCAACACCGGATCGGCCGCCGTGGACCTGAGCGGCTGGACGATCCGTGACGAGTCCACCGCCAATCGATTCAGACTCCCACCGGGGACCGAACTCGAACCGGGAGCGCGCCTCACCGTCTCATCGGGATGCAATGGTCCCGACCTGTCATGGTGCTCCACAGGACCGATCTGGAACAACGGCGGAGACACGGCGCTCCTCGTGGAGCCGGGTGGGCGGATCGTCTCGGTGTTCCGGCACCAGCCCTGACCAAATCGGATACGATTCCCTCCTCGGAACAGAAAGGACCCGATGTCGTTCGCAGACACCCTCAAGAAGTGGCTTGGCAAGGCGAAGGAAGAGGCCGCCGAGATCTCGGAGAAGGCAGCCCCCATGGTCGACAAGGCCAAGGAGATGAGCAAGGAAGCCTACGAGAAGGCCAAGGTCGAGGCTGCCGAGCTCTCGGAGAAGGCAGCCCCCATGGTCGACAAGGCCAAGGAGATGAGCAAGGAGGCCTACGGGAAGGCCAAGGAGGCGGCCTCCGAGACCTGGGACAAGGTGGAGGACAAGGTCGAGGACATGCGCGGCAAGGGCGCCGACGCCGCCGAGGCAGTGGCAGAGACCGCCACCGAGGCCGAAGCCGTCGTCGAGTCGGTCGAGGACGCAGGCGAAACCCAGTCCTGAACACCTCGAAAAGGGCCCCGTCGTTTCCGACGGGGCCCTTTTTTCGGCCTGAGCGCCGGAATCGCGCCCCCGGAGCAGCACTAAGGTCGAGTGCCTCATGAACCGTGTCGCACAGAGACTCGCTGCCATCTCCGAGTCAGCCACCATGGCCATCTCGAACCGTGCATCGGTGATGCGCGCGTCCGGTCTCGACGTGATCTCGTTCGGCGCCGGCGAACCCGACTTCCCGACGCCGGATCACATCGTCGAGGCGGCCGCCGCTGCCTGCCGCGATCCGCGCAATCACAAGTACACGGCCAACGCCGGGCTTCCCGAACTCCGCGGAGTGATAGCTGCCGTCACCGCCGAAGCCGGCGGACCCACCGTCGAGGTCAACCAGATCCTGGTCACGAACGGAGGCAAGCAGGCCGTCTACCAGGCCTTCGCCGCGCTCCTCGATCCTGGCGACGAGGCACTGGTCCCCGCCCCTTACTGGGTCACCTACCCCGACGCGATCGCCCTTGCCGGCGGAATACCCGTTCCCGTCCCCACCGACGACTCGACCGGATTTCGTGTCACGGTGGAGGCACTCGAGGCAGCGTGCACCGAGCGGACGAAGCTCCTGGTGTTCGTGTCGCCCTCTAATCCCACCGGGGCCGTCTACACGGCGGAGGAGACCCGCACCATCGGGCAGTGGGCAGCCAGGCGGGGCATCTGGGTCGTCACCGACGAGATCTACCAGCACCTGGTCTACGGCGACAGCACCTTCACCTCCATGCCGTCCGTGGCCCCCGAACTCGGGGACCGCTGGGTGATCGTCAACGGCGTGGCGAAGAGCTACGCCATGACGGGATGGCGGGTGGGATGGATGATCGGTCCCGCGGACGTGATCAAGGCTGCCGCCAACCACCAGTCGCATTGCACCTCGAACGTCGCCAACGTGAGCCAGCGTGCAGCGCTCGCCGCATTGACGGGACCGCAGGAGCCGGTCGAACAGATGAGGCTCGCATTCGACCGGAGGCGGCGTCTCGCCGTCGAGATGCTCAACGCCATCCCGGGCGTGTCATGCGTGGAACCGCATGGCGCTTTCTACGCCTTCCCCAACTTCACGGGGCTTCTGGATCGCGATCTCGGCGGGATCACATTCCACACGGGCCTCGAACTCGGGGCGGCCATCCTCGAAAAGGCCCAGGTGGCCGTGGTCCCCGGTGAGGCGTTCGGTGCGCCTGGCTATGCCCGCATCTCCTACGCGCTCTCGGACGAGAACCTCAGGAAGGGTCTCGAGCGCATCCACGAGTTTGTCGACTCCGTGTCGAATACCTGACGGTCTTTACTCGCTGAACCGGACGGGAGCGGTGTGACCGACGTCAAAGCAATGGTCCTCGTGGAACCGAAGAACCTCGCCGCCACGCTTCTCCCTGCCCAGAGGATGACCCGGGGCGGATGGCTGGCGGTCGAGGCGACAGGGCTGTCGGGCGCCGAGGTGCAGGCCTGGCGGGGCGATCGACCCGACCTCGTCTATCCGCTCATCCCCGGGCAGCAGGTGGTGGGCCGCATAGCCGAGACCCTCGACGAGAGCATCCCGTTCGAAGTCGGGGCGAGGGTTCTCATAGAGCCTTCGATCCGCTGCGGCCAGTGCCGCCGCTGCCAGGGGGGCATCCTCGGCTGCACACACCGCAGGCCAGCCAACGAGTACGGGATCATCCCCTCCACCGAGCCGCCCGGCCTGTGGGGCGGGCTGGCCGAACGGCTCTACATCGACCCTCATGCCACGCTGCACCCGGTCAGTGACGACATCGAGTCGGTGGTCGCGACATTCGCACACCCGCTCGCGGCGGGCTACACCTGGGCCGTGGAACTGCCCAGGCTCCACGCCGGGGAGAACGTGCTCATCCTCGGCCCAGGACCGCGCGGCCTGGCCGCGCTTCTCGCCGCCCAGGCGGCGGGGGCGGGTTGGATCGGTATCGCCGGTCTCGACGAGGACGCCGACCGCCTGGCCCTGGCCCGGATGTTGGGGGCCGATCTCACTGTGGACGTGACCAACCACGATCTCTCGACCGCAGTGGCGGGAAGCCTCGGTTCCCGCCCCGACGTGGTGATCGATGTGACCTCGAACGATCCCGAAGCGATCTACAGCGCCATGGACCTGGTCCGCTCGGGAGGACGGGTCGTGCTGGCATCGACCAAGGGCGAACGGCCGCTCCATCAGTTCTTCTCCGACGTGATCATCCGCAAGCAGTTGTCCGTCTTTGGTGCACTTGGCGCCTCGAGCACCGCCTACCGATGGGCCTGCCATCAGGTCGAGACCGATCCCCGAATCGACGACATGGTCAGCCACCAGTTCCCGCTCGACGAGTCCAACCGTGCGATCCAGGCCGC
>JBFGRR010000130.1:0-5112 GCA_041567215.1 Acidimicrobiia bacterium
GGCCGCGGCAGCCAAGCCGCCGCAACCGGGGCCTGGGCATGACCCACCATGTCGTCGAGGATCGTCCCGAGGAGGCGGTCGCGTGCCTTGGACTCGACCTTCCAGCCCACCAACACCAACGATCCGTCCGACTCGGCCACGGTGTGGACCACGGCCGAGGCGACCGACGTGTCGACCCGGACTATCCCGTCCACCTCTGCTCCGAGCCGGCGCACCATTGCCTCCACCTCGGCCATCAACTGCCGTCCTTTCGAGACCTCTTCGGATCCCGGCGACGTGACCACGTGGAGCGGCACCACATGGCCACCGTCCGCCCGTGCCACCCGCACCGCGAGTCGGATCAGATTTGGCGCAGCCTCAGGGTTGGCCACCGGCACGATCACGGCACGACCCAACCTCGCCAGGACTCCACCATCCCGTTCGACCCTGGGGGCGGAACGGTTGGCGGTCCAGGAGGTGACGACAACGGTCACCAGGACCACCATCAGGACCGCGTTGACGACCTGCTCGCCGAACAAACCCAGATCGAACGCCACGATCGTCGCGGCCAGGGTGGCGGCGGCCTGAGCACCGGACAACGCGAACATCACGCTCCTTCGTGACGGGTCGAACCGGAACAGACGGGCGGCAGCCCACGCCGCCAGCCACTTCGTTCCCAGCGCCACCACCGAGAAGGCGCCGGCAAGGCCCAGGGTCTCGACGTCGGCGACGACCCGCAGATCGATCAACATGCCCACCGACACCAGGAAGATGGGGATCAGCAGCGCGGAACCGACGAACTCCACTCTCTGCATCAGCACGCCCCCGTTGGGAACCAACCGGTTCAGGGCGAGTCCGGTGAGGAATGCGCCGACGATGCCTTCGATACCCACCGCTTCGGCGAGCAGCGCGCCGGCCAGAAAGGCAGTGAAGACGAAGAGAAAGCGGAGAAGCCTCTCCTGCCCGAGGCCTCGGAAGAACCATGCGGCCAGCCTCGGCATCAGCCAGGTGGTGGCGGCCACCAGAATCACCAGACCGGGTATCAAGCCGACGAAGAACCGGGCACCCAGCCCACCCGAGTCGACGCTTCCCGCCACCACCGCGAGAACCAACAGAGCCAGTGTGTCCGTGATGACGGTGGCGCCGACTGCTGCGGCGACAGCCGGGTCACCCGCCAGGCCGTGCCGCCTGATGATCGGATAGGCCACCAGCGTGTGGGATGCCCACAGCGAACCGATCAGGATCGACGCAGCGGTGCCGTAGCCGAGGAGAAGAGCGACAGCCGTGCCGACGCTGATCGGTACGGCAAATGTCAACAATCCGAATCCGACCGCGGAACGCCGATGCCGCTCGAGCACTTCGAGGTCCAGTTCGAGGCCGGCCAGGAACATCAGGTAGAGAAGTCCGACGCCCCCGATCACCTCCACGGAGCCGGACCGCTCGATCAACCCGAGCCCTTCCTCGCCGACCAGGAGGCCGCCGATCACCAGGCCGACGACACCGGGGAGCCGCACCCGTTCGGCAGCCAGCGGCGCCAGCAGGATGACGATGGCGAGAACGAAGAAGACGCCGGCCGGTGAACTGAGAGTTATCTGTGCTCCTGGCTGTGCCGGGCACGATACGCGATTGTCGGTAGGCTCGACTGCGCGATGTCACAAATCACCAAGACCGTTCGTGTTGCCGGCGGTTCCCCAGACTCGATCGAGGACGCGATCCGGACGATCCTCGCCCGGGCAGCCGTCACCATCGACGAGATCACCCGGTTCGAGGTGGTGAAGGTGGGCGGCCACGTCGACGAAGCCGGCGTGCCCACGGAGTTCGGGGTCACCCTCGACATCACTTTCATCGTCAAGGAGTCGGTCCACGGGTGAGCGGTGCCGAGCACCTCGGCCATGGGATCTCCACGATTCGTCTGCCGCTGCCGTTTCGGAGTCCGGACACCGTCAATGCCTACGTACTCGAGAGCGGCAGCGGTCTGACGCTGATCGACTGCGGTGTCGGCTCGGAGGAAGGCATGGCTGCCCTGTCCTCGGGGTTCGCGACGCTCGGACTCGACATGAAGGCCGTGGACAACCTCATCGTCACCCATCTCCACCCCGATCACGTCGGCCTGGCGCCACGCCTGATCGAGGAACTGGGATGCCGGCTGGTCATGCACGAGACGGCTGTCGGACGGCTCGATCGGTACAACGACACCGAAGGCCTGATCGAACGCACTCGAAGGCTAGCCGACCGCCACGGTGTCCCCCGAGAGCTGCGCGCCGCGCTCGCCGACCTCGGTCCGCGACCCCCGTGGATGCCGGTGATGAAGCCGCCGGATGTCACCGTCACCGACGGGGAGATGATCCCGCTGGGCACCCGCCGCAACCTGGAAGTGATTCACACGCCAGGCCATGAATCGACCCACATCTGCCTGCGAGACTCGCTGACCGGGATCCTCTTCGCGGGAGACCACGTGCTCCCGAGGATCACGCCGGTGATCATGTACGACGAAGACGCCGCCGACACCCTCGGGGACTACCTCGCCTCGTTGGATCGCCTCATATCGATGGAGATCGGCCTGACCTATCCGGCGCACGGTGCCATCGTCGAGCGCGGGACGAAACGCGTCGAGCAGATCATCCTCCACCACGACCGCCGGCTTTCCGGAATGGAAGACGCAGTCCGCCTCGGCCCGGCGACGGCATGGAAGGTCCTTCGGGCCTCGTTTCGGCCTCACCTCTCCCCTCTGGAGCAGCGGCTCGCCCTCCGCGAGACCGTCGCCCACCTCGAGTACCTTCGCCTACGCGAGCATCTGAGGGCTTTCGAGGAGGACGGCACCCTCTGGTACCGGAAATGACCCGATGAGAGATCAGGCGTCCGCCTCCGCCCACAACTCGCGCATCAGCGGCTGAGCCTCGAGGAGTTCGTCGAGGGATCCGATGGCGAGCACCCGCCCCCGCTCCATGAGCACGATCTGGTCGGCCCGGCGCAGGGCCGCCCGCCGGTGCGACACCACGAGACAGGTCACCTCTCGCCTCTGGAAGAGCCTGCCCCACAGTTCCGCCTCCGTGTCCACGTCGAGCGCCGAGGAGAGATCGTCGAAGACGAGCAGCTCTGCTTCGGTGGCGAACATCCTGGCGGCAGCCGAACGCTGCACCTGGCCACCCGAAAGCTTGACACCTCGAGCGCCGACCAGCGTTCCGAGACCGGCTTCCAGGCTCTCCAGATCGGGCTCGAGCACGGCGAGCGTCACCGCCTCCCTCACCTTCTCGCGGGCCAGTCGCTGGCCGAGGGCGATGTTGTCTTCGAGAGATTCCGAGAACAGGCGGGGTACCTGGGGCGTATAGGCCGACCGGGGAGGCACGAGGAAGGAGGCAGGGTCGCGGACCTTCTCGCCGTTCCACCTGATCTCGCCCTCCAGCGGTAGCAAGCCGAGCAGACAACGAACCAGCGTCGTCTTGCCGGCGCCGATTTTCCCTGTGATCACCGTGAAGGAGCCCCGGTCCAATCCGAATCCCACGTCGCGAATGCCGTCCTCGGTGCCGGCGTACGAGAAGGTCAATCCCGAGACCTCGAGCCTGCGCAGGCGGTGTTCGGGCTTCAGCCTGCGGGGCGGGAGCTCGTCGAGTTCACCGGCGAGAGGCACCCGGGTTCGATCGAGCAGTCTCTCCTGGGGCGCGTCCACGCCGAGACGGCGGATCCGCTCGAAGGCGACTCCGGTGCGCCGGTGCTGGGCGATGATGTCTCCCGCAAACGCCATGTAGCCGGTGAGACGCGGGAGGTAGGTCAGGAACACGGCGAGATCCCCCACCGTGAACTCCCCGGTGGTGATCGAACCCGCCACCACGATCAGAACCACCGCCGTCGCCACGGTCGCCATGTTGGAGTTGACCGAGCGGAGCAGTTCGGTGAGGAACGTGTCTCGCAATGCGGCCCGGCGCCTGGTCTCGTTGAGGCTCTCGAATCCCCGCATCACGGCATCGTCGGCGTCGGCCAGCTTCACGGCCTGGACCGCCCCGAACGTCTCCCCGATGAACCCGGTGACCGCTTCGGTGGCCTTGCGCATCTCCCTGCGACGGCTCCTGATCTGGGGGCTCAACGATTGGGTCAGCACCGTGGTGAGCAGCAGTGGTATCAACACCAACCCGGTGAGGACCGGGTCTATCCGGTACATGACGAAGAGGGCGCCGAACGCAAAGGTGAGCAGTCCGCCCAGATCCACGAAGTTCTCGACGTACTCGAGGAGGTCGTCGACGTCGTCACGGAAGGTGCTGACCGCCTCGCCCGGCGACACCGGGAGCGTGCGCGGGCCGGGAGCCTCGAGGAGCCAGCCCAGGAGGTTGCGGCGCAATTGGAGGGCCTGGTCGTTCCAGTAGGTGATCCAGGCGACGTCACCCCACCACAGGAAGGCATTCCGGCCGATGGCTATCGCGGCGAAGATCGCCACGGGGGTCCACGCACTGGCCAGCGGCGCCGCCTCCCTCGAGAGGCGGTCGAATGTCTCACCGACCAGGACACCGAGGATCACCGGCGAGGCATGGATCAGCGTCCACATGAGCGCGCTGAAAGCAAAGAGACCGGGCCGGTACTTGAGCATCCCCCAGACGACTTTCAAGGTCTTCATGCGAGCTCCGCACCCGTGCCCGTCCGCAGGAGGCCGCTGTAGATCGAGCCGGTGTCGGCTTCCAGCACCGAACGCTCGCCGTGCTCGACGATGCGGCCCTGGCTGACGACCATGATCTCGTCGGCGACCCGCACGGTCTCCAACCGGTGGGCGATTATCAAGACCGTCCGACCACCGAACAGGCGCTGCGTTGCCCCCGCCAGCATCGCCTCGGTCGCTGGATCGAGACGCGCCGACGGTTCGTCGAGCAGGACGACGCTCGGGTCCTGGAGGAAGACCCTGGCGAAGGCGAGCAGTTGTTGTTCGCCGGCAGACAGTCCTTCCCCACCCGGCCCGAGTTCGGTGTCGAGGCCGACCGAGCGAACCCACTCGCCCAGACCGGCCCGGTCGAGCACCTCGAAGACGGCCTCGTCCTCGATCGGACGGAAAAAGGTCAGGTTGTCGCGGACCGAGGCACGGAATAGCTGTACGTCCTGCGTGACGACTCCCACCGCCCTGCGCAGCGATCGAGGCGACACCTCGCGGAC
>JBFGRR010000131.1:0-5061 GCA_041567215.1 Acidimicrobiia bacterium
AAGTCCGAGAGTTGCTACCTGTGCGGGATCAAGTGCCACAAGAACGGTTACGACGAGGATACGGACGGCGAGGCCGGTCGCTTCCGCGTGAAACTCGACTACGAACCTCTCGCCCTGCTGTCCACCAACCTGGGCATCTACGACCCGGACCACGCCCTCGAGTTGGTGCTGCTCTGCGATGAGCTGTGCATGGACTCGATCTCGCTCGGGGCGACTCTCAGCTACGCCATGGAGTGGAACCGTCGCCATCCCGATGAGCAGATCGCCGGCGGCCTCTCCTACGGGGATTTCGATGGGGTCGTTGCTGCGGTCAACGCCATCGCCGAGGGTCGGCTCGAGGAGCTGGGGCAGGGATCGCTCAGGTTGGCGATGGCTCTCGGGGAAACCGGCTACGCCATGCAGACGAAGGGCGTCGAACTGCCCGCATATCAACCCCACAGCAACCCCGGCTATCCCTGGGCACTGGCCGGCGGGCACATGAGCATGCGGACCTTCATACTGGCCATCGTCGAACGGGAGACCGGCCTCGACTACTGGGTGGACGCCATCACCAATCGGGGCGCCCAATACATCCTCTCGGACATCGACGGCCTCTGTAAGTTCGCAGGGATCGACCACGAAGCGCACGCCGAGGCACTGAGAACCGCGGTTGGACTCGACGTCACTGCGGACGACCTGGAAGCTGCCGTCGCTTGGGTATTCGTGCAGGGCTACGCAAACGAGCGCCGGCGGGGCTTCGGGCCCGACGACTACGTCTTGCCCGCGGAGGCGCACGAACGGCTGGAGACGAGCACGCTCCCCTACTTCAACACGGCTGAGTTCTTCCAGGACGTCCAGTCCAGAGTGATGGAGGAACTCGACCGTCGCGCCACCGAGGCCGGTCTCTTGGCGAGCGGCTGATCAGCGCTCGAAGCCGAGGGCGCGCAGCTCGGCCAGGGTTCCGCCATCGTCGAGGAGCTCTCTCAAGGCTGCCACGGCGGGCCGATCCCAACGGTCTTCCGGCACGGCGAAGTCGAAACGCTCGTCTTGGACGAAACGGAACTCCAGGCCGGCCGCCGCCGCCACCGTGTCGAGGGTCACACCCCAGTCGGCGCGTCCCTGGGCGACCGCTGCCGCCACTGCGTGGTGGGTACGCGGTTGGTGGAGGTAGCCGGGTGGCCGTGCTCCGTCGAGCATCCGGTCGATCAGAAGCCTGGTCCCGCTGCCCGGGTTGCGGTTGACCATCCTCCGAGCACCCTTGATGGCTTCCTCCAGATCCTCGGGGGCCACGACCAGCCAGCGATCATCGGCCCGAAACACGATTCCCTGGCGGCGTCGATAGCCGCGCAGCAGCCTGACACCGGGGGGTAGGAAGGGAGCGTTGTACTCGCCCGCGTCGTCCATCAGGTGGATCCCGGCCACGTCTGCCTCGCCCCGGCCGACGGCGGTCAAACCTCCCTTCGAACCGACCGGCACGGTCTTCACCCTGAAGCCGCGCTGAGCGAGAAGCCCAAGGAGATGGTCGAAGCCCACACAGTGGCTCCCGATCGCGGCGAGGTCGGCGAGCCTCACCTCGGGATGGAGGAGGTGAACATCGACGACAGCTCCTTCGTCCTCGTACTCGACCGAGGCCGGGATCCGGATGAACCCGTCCGCCCTCCCGAAGGCGGTCACACTCCCCGATCCTGCACCCAGCGGGTAGGCGGCCAGGCCCGAAGGACCATCCACGAGATCGACAAGGCTGTATTCGGTTCGACCAGGGACCGAGGTGATCCGCAGCGGAAGGGTCGCGGAGACGACGGCCCGTTCAGGCCGAACCAGGCCAGACAGCCGGCGCAACAGGGGTGCGACGAACTCGTGGAAGGTGAAGGTGGCCGAAGTGGGGAACCCGGGTAGCACCACCACCGGCTTGCCCCCGACCACGGCCAGCAGGATGGGCTTGCCGGGTTTCAGTGCGACGCCGTGGACGACCACGCCTTTCGAACCGGGGATCCTCTCGGCCAGGTTCTGCACGACGGTTGCGTTGACGTCGCCCTCGCCCTTGGAGGTCCCGCCCGAGAGCACCACTACATCGACGGCGCTGGGACCCGTCACTAGGCCTTCGATGAGGCCCTCCAACCGGGACTCCTCGTCGGGCACGATGCCGCCCACCACCGCCTCGCAACCGAGCTCCTCGACCGCGTCGAGCAACATCCGCTGGTTCGAGTCGTAGACCTGGCCCACCATGAGTTCGCCGCCGGGCTCGACGATCTCATCCCCGGTGGAGACCACCGCCACTCGCGGGCGGACGACCACCTCGATCTGGTCGGCGCCTACAGCCGCGAGGACCCCGGTCTCCCTCGAGCTGAGGATCGCGCCGCGCCGCATGACGACTTCGCCGCGCCCGATATCCGACCCTGCGAACGTGACGTTCTCACCGGGTGCCACGGGCCGCACTACGAACACCGCGGACCCGCCGGGTGCGCTGTGTTCGACCATCAAGACCGCATCGGCACCGCGCGGAACCACCGCGCCTGTGGCGATGGGCACCGCAACACCGCGCTCGACCTCGAAACCGCCGGGTGGCGCCTGACCGGCCGCCAACGTGAGGTCGGAGAGCTCCAGTCGCAGGGGATCCAGTTCGCTCGCCCCGGCCGTGTCGGATGCGTGTACGGCATAGCCGTCCACGTTGCTGCGATCGAAAGCGGGCACATCTACTCGAGCCACCACGTCGGCGGCCAGGACCCGTCCCCGGGCAAGGGCCAGCGCTATGCGCTCCGTTGCTGCGCTGAGATGGGCGCATGCGGCATCGAAACGCTCATGGGCGACCGCTTCATCCACGACGTCGAGGAACTGTCGCTGCCTCATGCGAGCATCGAGTCCCCGTACAGGTGCACCTCCACCTCGGAGCCCTCGGCGTATCCCTCGAGACCCGACGGAACGATGACAAACCCGTGGGCCAGCGTCACCGACGAGAGGATCGAGGCACCGGAGATGGCGAGTGGTTCCACCTGGGACTCTCGAACTGTGACACGTGCGTAGTCGGTCCGCCCGATCTGCGACACGATCCTGGTACGGAGCGGAAGACGAACCGACCGGTAGGGCCAGTCCACAGGGAGACCGCCGAGCCGGCGGATCACCGGGGCGGCAAAGAAGTCGTACGCCACCAGACACGACACCGGGTTGCCGGGAGTCAAGATCACGGGGACCGCATCGATCCTGCCGACGCCCGTCGGCGATGAGGGCCGCATGGCCACGCCGTGCACCAGCAAGTCACCCAGTTCGTCGACGAGCATTGGAACACGGTCCTCCGAGCCGACGGAGGCAGCGCCGGCCGTCACAACGATGTCCGCGCCTTCCATCTTCAGGGCCCGGCGCATGGACTCCTCGTCGTCGGGCAGGCGGACGACTTCGGCGACGCCACCATCCCTGGCGACGAGCGCAGCGAGCATCGGCGAATTGCTGTCGACGATCTGGTTCACGGACGGCCGTACCCCGGGTGCAACCAGCTCATCGCCGGACACGACGATGCGGACCCGCGGCCGCCTGTGCACCATCACCCGGTCGATACCGATTGCCGCGAGCAGGCCCAGGTCCTGGGGCAGGAGCCTCCTCATGGCAGGCAGCACCTGGGCACCGGTCCTCACATCTTCTCCGACCTTTCCGACGTTCTTGCCCGTGGCGACTGGCGCCGTGACCTCCACGCGGTCTCTCGACTCCCTGGCGTCCTCGGCTCGAAGAACTGCGTCCGCCCCCTCGGGTAGCGGCGCGCCGGTCATGATCCGGAGTGCTTCACCCGCCGAGATCGACCCGACCTCGGCCGCACCCGGCATCGATGCGCCTACGAGCGTGAGAGTCACCGGCCCGTATGTGGACGCCCCATGGGTGTCGGAGGACTGGACTGCGAACCCGTCCATGGTGGCGCGCCGAAAGGCCGGAACGTCCACTCCGCTCACCACCGGCTCGGCAAGAACGCGTCCGAGGCTCTCGGCGAGCGGAACGGGTTCGGACGGGAGCGGAGACACACCCAGGAGTGCTGCCTCGAGCGCTACCTCGACGGATACCCGGTCTCGGAAGCCGCGCATCCTCACATCCTCGGCCCCACCAGACACAGCGACCAGCAGGGTCAGAGAGTCGCCTGGTTCGAGCTGGACATGGGCCAGTTCCGACCTCGGCACCTCCTCATCGCCGAGGATCACCGCCAGGTGGGGGTGAAACCGACCCTGATCATCGAAGAGACGTATCGCCAGATCTGGGTGCACCTGAGCCAGTTCTCTCAGCGCGGCGTCGACGCTTCCAGGCTTCACGTCGACCGACACGGCGCCGTCCGCGTATTTGCGGAGCGAAGTCGGGAGATGGATCGAGATCATCTGGCTCTCATGGATCTACCGACCTGTCGGGCACCTCGTTCGACGCCGGGGCTCCGCCCACGCTCGCACGGCGTGACTCGACCGAGGTCATACGCCCAGTTCGTCGGCAACCCAGGCCAGATCGAGCGCCTCGAGCGTGCTGCGTGGAGGGTTGCCCGTCACGGGATCCCATCCCGCCATCCCGTAGTAGGTCTCCAGAGCCGTCTCGAATGCCTCACGGTCGACGGACTTGCCTTCCGACCGACCACCGACGAGTGGCTCGAACACCTTCTTCGGCAGCGTGTCCTGCTCCCGGGTGATCCCCTCACGCGCATTGAAGGCCCGCAGCATGTTGAGCCGCCTGGCCCCCACCTCGAGAAGGTCATCGACGGACGTCTCCTGACCGGTGACCGCGGTGATGACGGCCGCGAGATCGCCCATGCCGAACAACTGCCACCCCGGTCCAAACACGAACTGGCACACATCGGCGGTGTCCATGGCCGAGTAGGCATACTGCGTCGTCAGGGCATAGGCGACTTTTGCCTCGTTCAGCGCCGATATCGGCTGCGGATCGGTCATGCCGATCTCTGTCGCTCGTTTGCCGTACTTCTCGGGTGAGGCTTCGATCGTCTTCGGCGTGTAGTTGGGGTCGTGCTCGCTCGACTGGTGGTCGGCGCCGAATGGGTTGACGGCATAGATCAGGGCCAGTGACGGCTTGACCTGTGGCATGTGCGCAGGGAATTCCTGTTTGTGT
>JBFGRR010000132.1:0-5032 GCA_041567215.1 Acidimicrobiia bacterium
AGGACGAGGCGCCCACACCGACAACCGGGCCACCCCAGGCCCTGGTCACCCACCAGGGTCAGGGATTCGCGATCGATCACCCGGCGGGGTGGGTTGTGGCTTCCGAGCCCGGGCTGGTGACATTCACCGCCCCGGAGCCGGTCGCCGGTTTCACCGACAACTTCAACGTGTCCTACGGAGAGGTTCCGGATGAGCAGAGGGCTACCTACTACCAAGGTGAACTGGCTCGCCTCCGCGAGTTCTTCGGGCCGATCGAAGCCAAGGAGGATCTGAACGTGATCGTTGCCGGGGTGCCGGGACGGGCCCTCACATTCACGGCGGTGCAGGGAGATACGATCATCGGTATCTCGCGTCTCATCGTGCAGAAAGACGACGTCGCATACGAGATCACCTTCTTCTCGACCGAGCAACGATTGTTCGAACTGACACGGGTCGTTCAGGACGTACTCGCCAGTTTCCGACTGACTCCCTGATCGCGAACCGGGAGCACCCGGCGGCCAACTACGCTGCCGGAACGTGCTCGCTCTACCCCATCTCGCCTCCGGGAAGGTCCGGGAGATCTACGAGGTCGACGCCGATCATCTCCTTTTCGTCGCGACCGATCGAATCTCCGCCTATGACGTGATCCTTCCGGATCCGATCCCGGACAAGGGCCGCGTCCTCACCGGGCTCTCGCTGTTCTTCTTCGACCTCCTCGAGACGCCCAATCACCTGGTCGGTACCGACCTCTCCGGAATCTCCGGACTGACCGAGACAGACCGTGCCGATCTCGCCGGCCGCGCCATGGTGGTGAAGAGGGCGTCGGTGATCCCGATCGAGTGTGTCGTGCGTGGCTACCTGTACGGATCATCCTGGCGCGAGTACACCTCAGGGGGAGGACCTACCACGGAACACCTACCGACCGGCCTGCGCAAGGCCGACAGGCTTCCCGACCCCATCTTCACTCCCGCCACCAAGGCCACCAGCGGGCACGACGAGAACATCACCGAGGCCGAGACCCGGTCGCTCGTCGGCGACGACCTCTACGACGAACTGAAGAGCCGATCGATCGACGTCTACCTGAAGGCGTCGCAGCGGGCGGCCAAGCAAGGGGTCATCCTCGCCGACACCAAGTTCGAATTCGGTCTCGTCGGAGACGAGATCCTCCTGATCGACGAAGTGCTCACCCCAGACTCGTCCCGCTACTGGCCCGCAGACGAGTGGCGGCCCGGATCGGACGTGCCCAGCTACGACAAGCAATACGTGCGCGACTGGCTCGACGGCACCGGATGGGACCACAGCCCTCCTGCCCCCAACCTCCCCGACGATCTGATCATGGGGACCAGGGCCCGCTACGTGGAGGCCTACGAGAAGATCACCGACACCAGCTTCGAGCAATACCTGGAGGACAGTGGAGCATGAGGGTGACCGTCAACATCACCCGCCGACCCGAGATCGCCGATCCCCAGGGGAAGACGACCACCCGGGCACTGCACGACCTCGGTTACACGGAGGTGCTCGGCACCAGAGTGGATCGCACCATCCACCTGGAGGTGGAAGGAACCGATACCGAGGCGGCCATGGCGAGGATTCGCGAGATGTGCGAGCAACTCCTCGCCAACCCGGTCCTCGAAGACTTCGAGATCGTCATCGGCTGAGTGATGACGATCGGCGTGGTGGTCTTCCCGGGTTCCAACTGCGAACACGACGTCGTGCACGCCATCCGGTCGGTCGGCGGGAGTGCGGAACTCGTCTGGCATCGCGATACCGACCTCTCCGGCCTCGCCGGAATCGTCCTCCCCGGAGGTTTCGCGCACGGGGACTACCTGAGAACAGGCGCGATCGCCCGATTCTCCCCGGTGATGCGAGAGGTGGAGAGGATGGCCGGTGATGGTGCGCCGGTGGTCGGCATCTGCAACGGGTTTCAGATCCTCACCGAAGCCGGCATGCTCCCCGGAGCCCTGATCGCCAATCGTGACCTGCGTTTCATCTGCCGCTGGGTGGAGGTCGAGATCATCGACACGGACACGGTCCTCACCGCCGGGCTGGAAGCGGGGTCCATCCGGCGAATCCCGCTGAACAGTTACGAAGGCAACTTCGTCGACCCTTCCGGCACGGCCAGGGTGATCATGAGGTACACAGACGACCCGAACGGATCCCAGGACCGCACGGCAGCCGTCGCCAACCCGGCCGGCAACGTCGTAGGCGTCATGCCCCATCCCGAACGTGCCGTGGAGGAGATCCTCGGCTCCAGCGACGGGTGGGCCATGTTCGAGAGTCTGGTGGCGGCCGCGGAGAGCACCCGTGTCTGAATTCGACCTCGCCCCGGAAGAGGACGCCTATCGGCCGGTGGCCGGCGAGGACGGCCCGGAACCGGTTCACAGACTGCTCGGCATGACCGACGAGGAGTACGGCCGGGTGACGGCGCTTCTCGGCGGCGAGCCACGGCCCGCCGAACTGGCCATGTACTCGGTGATGTGGTCGGAGCATTGCTCTTACAAGTCCTCGAAGGCCCACCTGAAACGGTTCCCGACCGAGGCTCCCTGGGTGGTGGTCGGCCCCGGCGAAAACGCCGGCGTCGTCGATCTCGGCGATGGATGGCTGGCGGCTCTGCGCATCGAGTCCCACAACCATCCGTCGTTCGTGGAGCCGTATCAGGGGGCCGCCACGGGTGTCGGTGGGATCCTCAGAGACGTGTTCACGATGGGCGCCCGACCCATCGCACTGTGGGATCAGATCCGCTTCGGACCGCTCGACCAGCCCAGGAACCGCTACCTGTTCAACGGCGTGGTGGCAGGCATCGCCGGATACGGGAACGCCGTCGGGGTACCGACCGTCGGCGGAGAGATCGCCTTCGAAGAGTGTTACTCGGGCAACCCGCTGGTCAATGTCATGTGCCTGGGGATTCTCGAGCGCGAGCAACTCGTTCTCGGCACCGCCGGTGGGGCCGGAACGGTGGCGGTCCTGCTCGGCGCGTCGACCGGGCGGGACGGAATCGGCGGTGCATCGGTCCTGGCATCGGCCAGTTTCGATGAGGATTCGGGCGCCAAACGGCCGTCGGTGCAGGTTGGGGATCCCTTCGAGGAGAAGAAGCTGATCGAGGCCTGTCTGGAGCTGTATCAGAAGGGCTTGGTGGTCGGCGTGCAGGATCTGGGTGCCGCCGGACTGTCGTGCGCCACTTCGGAGCCGGCCGCCCGCGCCGGGATGGGCATCGAGGTAGACCTCTCTAAGGTTCACGTCCGGGAAACCGGGATGAGCCCGGCCGAGCTGCTCATGTCGGAGTCCCAGGAGCGCATGATGGCGTTCGTCGCACCCGACAAGGTGGAGGCGGTCCTGGAAGTCGCCGCCAAGTGGGAGATCGACTCGGCCGTCGTCGGCACCGTCGCGGACGGGGGCCGCCTACGGGTGTACCACGACGGCGAATTGGTGGCCGACCTCCCGGCGGCGTCCCTGTCGGAAGACGCTCCGCTGTATCACCGGCCCGTGAGCGAGCCGGAGTGGATGGCCGGGGTGTGGTCGGACACTCTCAACTTCATCGCTCCCCCCGCCATCGATGAATGCCTGCTGAGGCTTCTCGACGATCCCTCCGTTGCCTCGGCAGCGTGGGCCTACGAGCAGTACGACCACATGCTGTTCCTGAACACGGTGGTGGGACCCGGGAACGACGGGTCGCTGCTCCGTGTGCAGGGAACAGACAAGGGTCTCGCCGTTTCGACCGATGGCAACGGACGCCTCTGCTACCTCGACCCCCGGCGGGGGGCTGCCCGGCTCGTCTATGAGGCTGCTCTCAACGTCGCGATGACCGGGGCAGGCGCACTCGCCGTCGTCGACAACCTCAACTTCGGCAACCCGGAGAAGCCCGAGGTGATGTGGCAGTTCCGCGAGACGGTCGAGGGCATCTCGGAGGCGTGCGAGGCTCTCGACATCCCCGTCATCGGAGGGAACGTCAGCTTCTACACCGAGACCGACGGCGTGGACATCGTCCCGACGCCGGTGGTGGGACTCCTGGGGATGGTCGAGCCCATGCCCGCGAACCCGCCTCGCTTCGAACGGGCCGAGCCGGGCATGGAGATATGGCGTTTCGGGCCTGCATGGGCAATCAACCTGGCGGGTTCCGCATTCGAGAAGGTCACCTTCGGCCACATCGGTGGCAGACCGGGACCGCCCGACGCCACCCTGGGGCGGGCGGCGCTGGCGATGGCAAGGTCGCTCGCAGCCGAAGACGTGGCACCCGCCATGCACGACGTGTCGGATGGGGGTATCGCCCTGGCCCTGGCCGAGGTCTGCATGGCGGCCGGCACCGGCGCCGAGATCGAATACCTCGACTGGCGCCATCTCTTCTCCGAGGACCCCCACCGCTTCATCGCCGCCATCAGGCCCGAGGATGCCGATCGGGTGCGTGCTCTGGCGGCGGAGGCCTCGATCGAGGCGGAAAAGGTCGGAGAGTTCGGCGGAGCCGAGATCGTCTTCCGCGCCGGATCGGGCCGCTCGTCGGTCTCGCTGGCCGAGGCCGCTGAGACCTACAAGCACGCCATCCCCGGCCGCATGCACTAAGGGTCTAACGCCCCGTCCCCGGCTGTCGCCTCTCGTGTAGCTTCCGAGGCAACCGAGGAGGTTTCGTGGAGAAGGACATCAACCTCTCGATCCATGTCTCGGAAGACGAGACCGACACAGTCGCAGTTGCCGGCCTGGACCTGCGGGGGGAGCACTTCGAGGCCGTCGGCAGGGCGCGCAGGAACCCGATCGACCCGCCCAAGCCGATCATCGGTGAGGAACTGGCGATCGCCCGCGCGCTTGCGAAACTCGAGAGCAACCTGATGGAGGCGGCCCGCGACAAGATCGACCGCTTCCTGGTGCACTGACCGACATCCGACGCCACCACAGACCGTCCGACGGTGGGCCGGTCGGTAGCGTACGCCCATGATCGACGCCTCCTCCTACCGTTTCCTCCGCTTCGCCTACCCCGATGAGGGGATCGTCGAGGTGATCATCGAGAACCCGCCGGTCAACTCGGTGGGCACAACCGGTCACGGGGAGTTGACCAGGGTGTGGC
>JBFGRR010000133.1:0-5015 GCA_041567215.1 Acidimicrobiia bacterium
GCAGATGGCCAAGCGACTCGGTGCCGACATGGTCGGCATGTCCACCGTTCCGGAGGCGATCGCTGCCCGGCACATGGGTGCGTGGGTGATCGGCATTTCCCTGGTCACGAACCTCGCTGCGGGCATATCGCCCGAACCACTCTCGCACCAGGAGGTGACGGAGACCGCAGCGGCTGCGCGGCTGCGGTTCTCGGGCATCCTCGACGAGTTGTTGCCCCAGATCTAGTCCTCGACAGATCGGCGGCACCACTGCGGTCACGGTGAGCCGGCGTCACCCCGCCGTCGAGGCAGAAGGGCACACGGCCTGGACGCGTCGCTTTTTGAGTGCCGATTCCAATCCGTTGGCCGGCCCGGATAGCATCATGAGACCAACCGAACCAAGGAGATGCCGCATGAAGGTGGTCGTCTGCGTCAAGCAGATCCCCGATCCGGCTGCGCCGTACACGCTCGAACCGGACAGCCACTGGCTGGTCAGGCCCACGGAGCAGATTCTGGACGATGGAGACAGATACGGCGTCGAGATGGGCCTGCAGATCGCCCAGGCTTCGGGGGGGACGTTGACCCTGCTCAGCATGGGACCGGCAGGAAACATGCAGGGGATTCGGCAGGCTCTCGCCATGGGCGCAGACAAGGCCGTGCTCGTCGACGACAGCGCCCTGCGCGGCTCGGACGCCCTGGTGACCGCCAAGGTCCTGGCGGCGGCCGCCGAGCGAGAGGGCTTCGACCTCCTCCTGGCGGGCACCGAGTCGACCGACGGCTACTCGGGCATCGTGCCCCAGATGATGTCCCAGCTCCTCGACGTCCCCGCCCTGACATACGCCACCCAGGTGGAGGCCGCCGAGGGTTCTGTCAAGATCCACAGGCAGACGCCTGACGGATACGACGTCGTCGAAGCCTCTCTTCCTGCCGTGGTGACGGTCACCGCGGGTGTGGTCGAACCGCGCTATCCGACCTTCAAGGGGATCATGGACGCCAAGAAGAAACCGATCGACACCTTCACGGTCGCCGATCTCGGGATCGACGCGGCCGTGTCACAGACGGTCACGACCATAGAGCAGGCGCCCGAACGACAAGCGGGCGAGGTGATCGAAGACGAGGGCGAGGCCTACCTCCGCATCATCGAAAAGCTCGAGCAAGTGAAGGTGATCTGAATGGCCGGTGTATGGGTATTCGTGAAGGAGACGGGTGGAGCGCCCTCCACTCTCGGTCTCGAACTTCTCACCAAAGGACGGGCGCTCGGCGACGTGACGGCCCTCTACGTGGGAGCCGGCTCCGAGACGGCCTTCCAGACGCTCGGTGAATACGGGGCGGCGAAGGTCTACCACTTCGACGCCGGAGACAGCCTTCCCTCGGCCCCAGTCGCGGCCGCGCTCGCCGGCCTGGTGGAGACCGAGAGTCCCGACCTGCTGCTGTTCGGCCAGGCTCTCGACGACCGTGACGTTGCCGGCCGCCTGGCGGCGACTCTCGGAAAGTCGGTCCTGTCCAACGCCATCGATGTCGAGATCGACGGCACCACCAAGCACGAGATCTTCGGCGGAACCCAGATCGCCACGGCGAAGTTCACCGGCAGTACCCCCTTCCTGGTCCTCTGCCGGCCCAAGTCGTTCGCGGCCGAGGCCTCCGGGGGTGGACTTCCCGCGGTCACGAAGGTCGCGCTTCCGGATGCGGGCAGGAGTGCGGCGAGGATCGTCGCGTCCCATGTCGAAGAGAGAGAAGGGCCCCAGCTCGAGGAGGCCGCCGTCGTCGTCGCGGGCGGCCGCGGCATCGGATCGGGCGAGAAGTTCGACCTCATCGAACGGCTCGCCAAACATCTGAAGGCGGCCACGGGGGCGACCAGGGCGATCGTAGATGCCGGCTGGGTTCCCTACTCGAAACAGGTTGGTCAGACCGGCAAGACGGTCAAGCCCGACGTATACATCGCCGTGGGGATCTCCGGCGCGATGCAGCATCTGGTGGGCATGAAAGACGCCAAGACGATCATCGCCGTGAACAAGGACCCGGATGCCCCGATCTTCGGCATCGCGGACCTGGGGGTCGTTGGAGATCTGAACAACGTGATCCCGAAGGTCATCGAGGAACTGGACAGGCGGGGCTGACCGAAGCGGTCACCGGCGCTCGAGCGGTGAGCCTCAGTAGTTCTCGGGAACCCAGTTGAGTTCCTCGATCGGCGGCCGTCGATACCCCTCGTCGACCGACAGCGGTGGCAATTCGATGTCGGGGTACTCGATCTCCTTGTAGGGGACCATCGTGAGCAGATGCGCGATGGTGTTGAGCCGGGCGCGCTTCTTGTTGTCGCCGTCGACCACGAACCAGGGAGACTCGGGGATCGACGTGTGGCTCATCATCACGTCCTTGGCTCGCGAGTACTCCAGCCAGCGACTTCTCGAGTACACGTCCATCTCCGAGAGCTTCCAACGCTTTGCAGGGTTGGTGAGGCGGGCACGAAACCGCTTTTCCTGCTCGGCGTCGCTGACCGAGAACCAGTACTTGATCAGCTGGATCCCCGATCGGATCAACATCCTCTCGAACTCGGGGACGGAGCGGATGAACTCCCAATACTCGTCGTCCGTGCAGAACCCCATGACCCTCTCGACACCCGCCCGGTTGTACCAGGAGCGGTCGAACAGGACGATCTCCCCGGCGGCGGGGAGTTGGGACACGTAGCGCTGGAAGTACCACTGGGTGCGTTCACGCTCGGTGGGAGCGGGCAGAGCCGCCACCCTGCAGTAGCGGGGATTCAGCGGCTCGGCGATCCTCCGGATCACACCGCCTTTGCCGGCCGCATCGCGACCCTCGAAGATGACAACGAGCTTCTTGCCGGTATGCCGGATCCACTCCAGCATCGACACGAGCTCTACCTGCATCTCGGAGAGAGCTGCTTCGTATTCCTTCTTCTTGATCTGTCTCGGGGCGGACTCGGTCGCTTCCACGGTCACACCCTACCGCGGGATCACGCCACGTCGCCGGGGAGATTCACAGTGAAAATCGGTGCGGCAGCAACTCGTCGAGGGTGTGCTCCCGGTGCTCGCCCGCGGCGGTTGCCACCTGCACGATCTCCACGCCGAATTCGGACATGATCTGGCGGCATCTCCCACAGGGGTATGCGCCCTCGATGTCGGATGCGTCCAGGCAGGCCACCGCGACGGTGGTGATCTTTCGGACGCCGCTGGCAACCGCATGGTTGATCGCCGTCGCCTCTGCGCAGGACGACACCGGATACGCGGCGTTCTCGACATTGGCTCCCGAGTACTCGGAACCATCCTCCGCCACGACGACGGCGCCGACCCTGAAACCCGAATAGGGGGCGTAGGCGTTCTGAGCCGCCACCCTGGCTCTCTCGACGAGACTCATGAACCCTCCAACAACGCATCGACGAACTGGTCCGGGTCGAAGGGGATCAGGTCGGCCAGACCCTCCCCGACCCCTATGAACTTCACCGGGATTCCCAACTCCTCTTCGACGGCTACCACGATCCCGCCTCGTGCGGTCCCATCCAGCTTGGTGAGGACGATCCCGGTGACCCCTGCGGTGGCGAAGAACTCCCTGGCCTGGGCGATGCCATTCTGGCCGGCGGTCGCGTCCAGCACGAGGAGAACCTCGCCGACGACCCCTGCCTCCCGTTCGAGCACCCGGCGGATCTTGGCCAACTCGGCCATCAGGTTCTGCTTCGAGTGCAACCGGCCGGCCGTGTCGATGATCAGGTAGTCCTTGCCCCTCGCACGGGCGGCCTGGATGGCATCGAAGGCAACCGAAGCAGGGTCTGCCCCCTCCTGACCCCCAACCACGTCCACACCGACGCGATCGGCCCAGGTGCGGATCTGGGCGCCGGCAGCGGCACGGAACGTATCGGCTGCACCCAGAAGGGTCGACGAGCCTCCTCGCTCGAACACATGGGCGAGCTTGGCGATCGAAGTCGTCTTGCCCGTGCCGTTGGCGCCGACGACCAGCACCACGCAGGGGGAGCCTGCGCCCGCCACCTCGCGGCTCCTGTCCCCGAGGGCCTCGCGCACCCCCGCCCGGAGCAACCGCCGAGCCTCCTCTACCGATGCCGGTCCCGCCGATCTCACCCTTTCGACGATCCGAGTCGAGGCGGCCACACCGACATCTGCGCCGATCAGGGCCTCCTCCAGCGACTCCCACACGGCTGCATCCAGGCGTCCCGAGGCGAATGCCCCCGCCAGCGCTCTTGCCAGCGTGTCCCGAGACCGGGAGAGGCGCCCACCCAGGCCGGTGGGCACGGTGATGTCTCGTGCCACGTCCGATGTGCGCCTGACGAAGACGAACCAGGCCAGGGCGGCAGCTGCCACGATCGCCAGGACGACGAGGCCGGTTGTGAGGAGATCCATCGCGCCGGGAGGCTAACCGAGCGTGGCGGAAGCCAGATGGGACAGCGGTTTGGCGACCACCCTGCTCGAGCCACCGGGTTCCATCGTCACGCCGTACAAGACGTCGGCCGCCTCCATGGTCTGCTGTTGATGGGTGACGATCACCAACTGTGCACCTTCCCGGAACGAACCGAGGAGCCGCAGGAACCTGCGCAGGTTGGCGTCGTCGAGCGCCGCCTCCACCTCGTCGAGCACGTAGAACGGGCTCGGTCGAGACCTGAAGACCGAGAACAGGAATGCCAGCGACGCCAGCGACCTCTCCCCGCCCGACAGCAGAGACATCTTGGCCAGCTTCTTGCCCATGGGCTGCGCCTCGATCTCGACACCACTGGTCAGAGGCGAATCAGGGTCGGCGAGCGACAAGCGCCCGCGGCCACCGGGGAACAGGACGGCGAAGTACTCGGAGAAATAGGCCGCGATCTCGTTGAAGGCGTCAGCGAACTGGGAGGCGATCTCCTCGTCCAGGGCCTTGACCACCCGGCGCAGGTCACGTGCGGATCGCTGCAGATCGTCGAGTTGGGCTGTGAGGAAGGCGTGCCGCTCGGCGAGCTCGGTGTACTCCTTCTGGGCGAGCGGATTGACCGGGCCCATCCGGCGCAGCTCCGCTTCCCGGGACGCCAGCAACTCGGA
>JBFGRR010000134.1:0-4990 GCA_041567215.1 Acidimicrobiia bacterium
CCGGAAGGCTGAGAGGTCGGCTCGGCCCCGTCGAAAAAGCGCTCATGGCTCGGAACCGGCGCATTCCGCCTCACGTCGAATCGGTGAGTCCGAGAGTTGTCCGAGAGGAACGAAATGCGCCGCTTGCCCCACCTGAAAGCCATCTTGTTGGTGATGGCCTTTGTTGCCGCGTCGTGCGGGGGCGACTTGGTCGACGGGGGTAGTCCGTCGACGGGTGCGCCGCCGGAGGACCCGGCGCCTCGCATCTCGCTCGACAGGACGTCGTGGACCGTGATCGGCGGCACCGTGGACGGGGCGCCATTCCTGCCGGTCGGTGGCCGGACCGCCACCCTCTCGGTCGACGGGGCACGGGCGTCAGGTTCGACGGGCTGCAACACCTTCCAGGCACGCATCTCGATCACCGATGCAGGCGTGGTTTCACTGAGGGACTTTGCCGTCACCGAGATCGGGTGCGAACCGCCGGTGATGGAGTTCGAGGGCCAGCTGTTGAAGGCCCTCGGCGAGATCGACCGCTTCAGCTGGGATGCCGATCGGTTGACCCTCAGCAGTGGCGACGAATCGACTCAGGTCGATCTCGTGGCCGCTGCCCCCACAGCCGATGTCGCTCTCACCTCGGTGACTTGGAGGCTCACCGGCTTCACAGCAGGTGACGCTGTCTCGTCGGTCCTCGCCGGTACCAAGCCGACTCTGGTCTTCGAGACGGGCGCCGCCCGCGGGAACGGCGGGTGCAACGACTTCGCGGCCGCGGTGAGCCTCGACGGCAACGGGTTGATGATCTCCGAGCTGGTCCATACGAAGATCGGCTGCGGTGAGGCGGTGATGCAGCAGGAAGCCGAGTATTTCCGGATGCTCGGCGAGGCCTCGGCCTGGCTTGTTCGCGGTGACACCCTGACGATCATCACCGCCGACGGCAGAAGCCTCACGTTCATGGCCGAAGCGCCACATCCGGCGGAGGAATCTGCAGTCGCCTGGGTGACCGCTCTGGCGGAGGGAGACCTCGAGGCGGCCGCGGCATTGCTGGCGCCGGTCTCGCTCGCCTACGTGAACGAGCGAGGTGGGCTCTCCTCCTTTGCCTCCGAACTCGCGGAAGGATGGAGCGCCTGGGCGCGATCCCCCGACAGGCGGGTCTACTCCCTCGCCGGTTCGTTCCCGAACAGGGACTCGGTGACTGCGGCGGTCTTCGTCGGAACGGTCGAGCAGGAGGGGATGCGCGAACGCCGGGCGGCGGCGATCGTCCTCGTCGAGAGCCACGGCACATTCCTCGTCGATCCGTTCACGGAGGCGGGTCGCATCGGGTTCTTAGTGCCGAGGGCAGAATTCATCGATCGGGTGGCGCCTGAAGTTGCCTTCGAGTTGGCCATGCCGGTGGGGTTCGAGGTTCTCCTGTTCCTGGACACCAGTTCGCTACCGGCCACCGTCGACTCCGGCGGCACCGATCGTCTGACCGTGAATGCCGAATCGGAACCGCCTCCGCACCCAGGCGAGCATGTGCTCACTGCTGTTCACCTGGACAGCAGTGGCCGGGTGGGCGCCCAGAGCGTCATCTTCCACACCTATCCGTGAACGACGACTCGCTCTGTGGCGCCATAGCCCGCTCCGCGCGAGGTTCCCCGCGTTGGCTCAGGCGTCGGTGTCGAGGACCGTGGCCTCGGATGGGCTCTCGTCCTCGTCGATGGGCTCGAGGGTGACCCACAACCTCGGGAAGTCCGATCTCCGCACACCTGACCACAGTTCGACCTCCCCTGCGGAGCGGAACGTCCCGGCAGAGATGTGGATGGGGCCGTCGCTCAGCCAGAACTCGTAGACGAATCCGTCCGGGGCGGGGTCGAGGCCGGCGACGCGGATCAGCATCCGCGTCCCACCGTCTTCATTCCAGCCTTCGACCGTTCCCGATGCCGTCGCCGCCAAGTGCGTTCCGTTGATCACGGCCGTCCAGTCCGGAGAAGGCGTCCGCAAGAGCGCGAACGAGCCGATCGCCACGACCAGAATCGCGACAGCCGCAACCAGGGGGCGTACGACTCGCCTGGCCCATCCGGCGTCGGTGTTGCCGGCATTCGCGGCGATCAGAGCGGCGATCTGGACGCCGAGAGCCGCTGGCGGCTCTTCCCACAAGCGTGGATCCGCCAGCGCCGCCCGCTCCGCATCCAGTTCACTCGAGGCTCCGCGGCAAGCCGCACAGGTTTCGAGGTGGCGGGGCATCCCGTCGAGCTGTTCTGCGGCCAGATAGTGCGCTCGGAATTCCTCGCAGTTCATGCGGTGGCCTCTCTCAGGTGGGCCAATAGGCCCGCCATGCGTCGATGTGCCCGAAACGAGCGCGACTTGACTGTCCCCACCGGCACACCCAGGCGTTCGGCGGTCTCCTCGTGGGTGAGGCCCAGGAAGTGTGTCGCTCGCAGCACCTCCCTCTCGTCGGGGGGAATCCTGTCGAGCGCGGTTCGCACCTGCCAAGCCTCCCACATGCCTTCGAAAGAGGGCGGCAGTATGGCGACTTCCGGTGCATCGCGTTCGACACCCTCATGGCGACGCTCCCTTCTGTACAAATCGACGGCTACCCGCCTGGCAATGGCATACAGCCATGGCCCGGCCTCTTTCTCCGGGTCGAATCGAGACGCTGCACGCCAAGCCTGGAGGAACGTCTGCTGAACCGCTTCTTCAGCCAACCCGCGGTCGCTGAGGGCCCGGTATGCCACCGTGAAGACAGACCGGCCGTACAGCTCATAGAGCTCCCGGACGGCCTCTGGATCGCCACCCTTGAACCTTCGCAGCAGTCGATGACTCAATCGATCACCTGTCAGAGACCAACACTATGGGCGCCACCGGAGCCTTGCCGTCAGCCGATCGCCTCACCGGATGGCGACACCACGAACCACACCTCGTTGAGGCCCTGGCCGTTGGTGTCGCCGGCCGCCGCGTCGCCCGCGAAGTAATAGAGCGGCCATCCTCCGTAGGTGACCTGGCTGGTTCCGTCGGTGCGGTCGGCCGTGCCCAGCAAGGAGTCCTCCACGCCGTTCCCGGCGGAGAAGTCTCCGGTGAGTGGCGGCCAGGTCGTAGCGCACTGGTCGTAACAGACGCTCTCTCCACGATCGTCGGGAATGAAAAGGTAAAGCGTGAGCCCGGCTCCATCGACCAGGATCGTCCCCAGGTCCGTCTCCGAGACCGTGATGACCTGTGCGGCCGCCGGCGCCGTGGTCGCTGGGGCCTGCGTGGTGGTGACCGCCTCGGCGGTGGTCGTCTCTGTGGCTGGAGCAGATGCCGTGGTCGCCGTCGTCTGTGGAGGGTCGGTCGGCTCGGTGGTCTCGGCCGATGAGCACGCGCCGGCGACCATGATCAGGGCAATCGTTGCGGGCAGGACTCTTTTCACGATCTCTCCTCGATGAAGGGGTTTCCCCCCAGTACGGAAGGGACCATGTGATCGGTTCCCGGATTCAAGAACCCCCGCCGGAAGGTCCATCGGCGGGGGCTCTCTTTCATGCACTTCCACCGCTACGACCCCGAGGCGGGGATTCCCAAGGGCTAGGGCCGGGGCCTCCCAGCGTGAAAGCCGGGATACGTTGCCAGAGCCCGACGCTGGTCGCCCCGCAGGCGCGCTTCAGTTCGATGGGGCAATTGCATCATTTGATGTGTGTCAGCGCTCTGGAGCGCCTGCGGCGACCCAGTCGATGATCTTCTGGATGTCCGTCGCCCGCATCGATCCTGACGGGGGCATCACCACGCCGCGCGGGTGTGTCCCGACCAGCGACTGGACCAACAGGCTGTTGTCCGGGTCGCCAGGGATGATCGTGGGCCCGTCCAGCCCCGTGTTCATGGCTTCGGCGTAGCTGGTGCCGGTCCACCCGCCCAGGTTCCCGTGACAGGCGTCGCATGACGCCTGGAAGATCGGCCGAATGTCGGCTACGAAACTGAGCGGTCCGGATGCGGTCGGGACACCGGTCAGGGTGCGGATGTGGTCCACGAGTTCCTGGATCTGCTGCGAGTTGAGAATCTCGCCCCAGGCGATCATCGCGCTGGCCGCGTGGCCCAGGTTGATGTCGTTGAAGATCTGCTGATCGGACTTCGACCCCTGCCAAGCCTGGTCGAAGGCCGTGCCTACACCGCCCTCCCCGGAACTGCCATGGCATTGCGAGCAGAGAGAGGTGTAGACGGCTGCACCATTGCCGGCTCCACCGGTTGTGCCGGCGACATCGGGTGGCAGCTCGACTGGTGGGTTCGCCTGCCAGGCGCGCATGTAGGCCACGAGCAGGTCGACCTGGTCGGTGTCGAGCGGTCCGCCGAAGCTGTCCCCGAACGGAGACATCCCGAAGTTGGGCTGGCCCTGGGAGATGATCGCCCGCAGAGTGGCGTCGTCCCTCGTAGACAGGTATTCCGCCGTCGAAATCGGCGCGATGATGTCTCCGGCGCGGGCAGGGTTGGGGCCGCCTTCGCCCAGGTCGCCATGGCAGGACGAGCAGTTCTCCGAGTAGAGCCGCTCGGCCTCACTGAGGTTTGGCAACTCGAGTGCGGTCAGGACGTAATCGACGAGAGCGTCGAGCTGCTCCTCGGTGAGGACCTCTCCCCAGATCGGCATGTCTTCGTGAGCCCCGCCCTTGGCGATGGCTTCCTGCGCCAGCTGAAGGTCGGATGCTCGCGGGACCCTCGTGGCGTGGCACGAGATGCAGTACTGCCCGAACAGCTCCCCGCCGTTCGGTGCAGCCGAAGGGTTGGTGACGTACACGGCCAGGGTCTCGATGTCCGCTGGGCTGATCGAGGCCCCAAAAGCCGGCATCTCCAGGTGGCCGCCTCCGAGGCGGATGAGCTCTCGGAGTTCTTCTCGGCTGCCTTCGTATGCGACCGACTGGCCGTGGCAGGCCGCACACTCTCGTGTCCAGATCCGGGCGCCGTCGGGGGCGGTCAGGAAGTTGAGCAGCTTGGCCTGCTGGCCGGCGTTTAGGACGTCGTCCCAGGGCGGGATCCCAAGATCTGCATGCGGTCCGTAATCGGGGCCCTCCTCGAG
>JBFGRR010000135.1:0-4986 GCA_041567215.1 Acidimicrobiia bacterium
AGGTCCCGAGAAGCTCAGCTGTGGGATCGGCGACGTGGGGCTCCGTGTCGTGGACGGCGAGGTGTGGATCGAGCCGCCGCCGGAACGGCCCGTCTTCCCCGACGACGAACACAGGCCTGCCTGGGTGGATTCTCGATCCCGAGTGGTAGTGGAGATGCCGCTCCGCTACCTGCTGGTCGAGGTCGGTGACCCCGCCGCCGTCGTCACCGCCGGACCCCCGCCTCCTGGGTGGGGAGACGCGGTGATGCTCTGGAGTTGGGCCGAGGCGGGATCGTTGGTCAAGGCACGGTTCTTCGCCGGCGGCCTCGGCGTGGCCGAAGACCCGGCCACCGGCAGTGCGGCAGTCGCCCTCGCCGCTGCTCTCACCGACCGCGGGATCCCGGAAGGCTCCATCGCCATCCACCAGGGAGACGAGGTCGGGTTCCCGAGCACCATCAACCTCCGATGGAGTCCCGGGCACGTGGCCATCGGCGGAGCCGTGGCCAAGGACCGGGTCATCGAACTGGAGAAATAGGCACAGCTTCGTACACTTCGGGCCATGTCATCTGACCTCCAGGCCGTCGCGTCTGCGCCGGCGTCCTCGGCCAATCTCGGGCCCGCCTTCGACTGCCTCGCCCTGGCCCTCGAGATGCGCTGCACGGTGACGGCGGCGCGGTCCGACCACTGGCTCGTCGAGCACGTCGGGCAGCACCGCCCCCAGTCCGGCGCCCCCGACGCGGTCCTGGAAGCAGCCAAGGCCGCGGTGGGTCCGGAACGCCCGCTGCGGATGACTGTCGACAACACGATCCCGCTGGGAAGGGGTCTTGGGTCCAGTTCGGCCGCATTCGCGGCCGGGTGTCAGGCGGCTTGGCGTGCAGTGGGAGAAGCGCACCCCGTCGAACGTCTCTTCGAGGTGGTCGCCCGCCTGGAAGGCCATCCGGACAACGCCGCCGCCGCCGTGTTCGGGGGATTGGTGCTGGCCACCGCAGGCGGCTCGGTGCGCAGGCTCCCGTGGAACCCTGCGCTGGCAGTCGCCATCGCCGTGCCCCATTCGCCGTTGTCCACCAAGATCGCCCGCACCGCCTTGCCGGCCGAGTACCCCGCGCAGGTCGTCGTGCGGAGTCTGGCCCGGGCCAGTGCCCTGGTGGCGGGCCTGCTCAGCGGTGATCCGGTTCTCCTCGCCGAGGCCGGCGGCGACGAACTGCACGAGGCGCACCGTCACTCGATGCGGCCTGAGCTGTCGGGCCTGATCGAGGCGGCACGGGACGCGGGCGCGTTCCACGCCGCCTGGTCGGGAGCGGGTCCTTCCGTCCTGGCGATCACTTCCGTCGAGAGCGTGGACCGGGTCGCGGCACGACTCGAGGCGCAACTCGGAGACTCGGGAACCGTGATAAAACCCCGGGTCGCGGCGAGCGGTACGCTCTGACCGGTTTGACCAGGCCGTTGTCGGCCACCAAGCTATGCACTTCCACCAACCGTCGGAGATCTGATACATGGGTTCGCTTATCAAGAAGCGCCGCAAGAAGATGTCGAAGCACAAGTACCGCAAGCGGCTGAAGGCGAATCGACACAAGCGCAAGTAGTCGTGAGGCCCGGTTTCCGGGCCTCACCCGCGTCTCGCGCTCTTTTCCGGCCACTTGAACGGTGGGCGCCGACACGAACACGACGGCTCCGCCGAGCCTCTCCAGGTAGCCCATACCGGGTTCCGGGAAGTGTCCCCCCGCGAGCAGGCTCCCGCTCCCGGCGATCTGCTCGACCAGCTTCTCCCGGGTCTTCCTCGCCGCCTCGGGATCCAGGTCGGCAGCTACTCCCCAACGCGGGTTTGTGGCCTGGACCGGGTGGTGCAGCACGTCGCCGCCGATGACCGCGTTCACCAGGCCGGAGCTGACGATCACCGACTGGTGTCCCGGCGTGTGGCCGGGTGAGGCGACCACCCTGATGCCGTCGAGGAGTTCTTTGTCGCCATCGAGAGCCGAGACCCTCCCCGACTCGATCAACGGATCGATCATCGCTCGGGCCCGTTCCGCCACCTCGCCGCTGGCGGCAGCCCAATGGTCGAGTTCGGAGGCCTGGACGTGATGGGTTGCGTTGGGGAACATCGGCTCGCCCGGTTGCAGCATGTTGCCGCCAACGTGGTCTGCGTGCATGTGGGTGTGTATGACGTTCGCCACGTCCTCGGGTCGTGTCCCGATGAGCGCCAGCGCCTGTGACAGTTGCCCCGAGCGTCCCCCCGGCACGGCACGGCTTCCCATGCCGGTGTCGATCAGCGTGGCCCGGTTTCCGCCTGTGACGAGGAAACACCCGATGTTGATCCGGATCTGTCCCGTTTCGTCGGTGTGCTCGTTCCATACCGATAGGTCCGACCCGGGGAACATCACGGCCGGGTCGGCGACGAACCACCCATCCTGTATCGAATACAGGGTGTAGTTGCCGCAGGGGGCGCTCCAGATCACCCATCGATGATACGGGCGTCGCGGTTGTGGCATGCTTTCGTCAATCGAGGGAGTTCATGAGCGTCACGTACGAGTTGGTCGGCCGCACCGCGGTGATCACCCTCCATCGCCAGGAGCGCCGAAATGCCATCGATCGAGCAACCGCGCAGGGACTGGCTGATGCCTGGCGCAACTTCGACGGCGACGCCGATGCAGACGTGGCGATCCTCTACGGGAGTGGTGGGCACTTCTCGGCGGGCGCCGATCTCAAGAGCTTCGACCTGATCGATCGCCCCGGCGGGTTCCTCGGCTTCACCAGGACCGTCGTGTCGAAGCCGACGATCGCTGCCATCGAGGGCTACTGCGTCGCCGGCGGCCTGGAGATGGCGCTCTGGTGCGACCTGCGGGTCGCCTCCCGATCGGCCGTGTTCGGCTGTCTGGAGCGGCGCTACGGGGTCCCGCTCGTGGATGGGGGAACCCAGCGTCTCCCCCGGGTCGTCGGCCTGGGGGTAGCCCTCGACATGATCCTGACCGGACGCCCCGTCAGCTCCGAGGAGGCTCTCCAGATCGGCCTGGTGACGGCGCTCGTCGAGCCGGACTCAGCGTTGGATTCCGCCCTCGTGCTTGCGGAACGCATCGCTGCCTTCCCTCAGGACACCGTACGTTCGGACCGGCTCGCGCTCTTGGAGGGCCTCGGCCGATCGATGGAGGACGGTCTCGAGATCGAGCGGCGCCACGGGCTCGGGGTGCTCGATGTCGCCAGGGCGGGAGCCTCGACCTTCGCGGGGGAAGCCACTAGAGAGCCGGTGGTTCCGGTTCGAAAGCAGCCGGCCCAGGGCGGGGGTCCGCCGGTGATGGTGCTCGCCCAACCCGAGCACGGGGCCTGGGCCGACGCGGCGATGGCCCGGCTCTCCGACGCCGGCTGGCAGCCCGTGGTGCTGGTGGCCGGTATGGAGGACATCGAGGGGCTGCTCGAATCGCGGGTGGGCGCCGTGCTGGAAGCAGGCCCGCGGGGATCGTCGCTCGCTCTGGTCGGCTACGAAGCGGCGGGCACCATGGCCCTGAGCGCCCCGGTGCTCGACTCTCGCATCAAGGCGGTCGTCGGTTTCGAGAGCGGCCTCCCGGAACGGTCCGCCACCGTCCGCCGGTCTTCGCCGCCACCCAGTTACCTCGGCCACTTCGCGGAGCATGCCGAAGATGCGTCGCAGGCATATCGCTTCGAGATGCACCTCCGCAGCCTGGGTGTGGACGGGACGTTTCACATCTACCGCAGGGCGGATCCCGGTTTTCTGGACCCTGGTTCCGGGACCTTCTCACCGGTGCAGGATGAGCTGGCCTGGACGAGGACCCTGCTCTTCCTGGGGCGGCTGTCCCGCCCGTCGTCGGTACGGAGACCACCCGGTTAGCGTTGCCCCATGACGAGACGGGTCGGTGTCGCCGCTTTCAGCGGGTGGGGGGACGCGGGGGAATCCTCCACGAATGCAGTGCGAGCCCTCCTCGAGGCCTACCCGACCGTCCACGTGGCCTCCATCGACTCGGAGCGATTCGTCGACTTCCAGGTTCAACGTCCGATGGTGAGTCTCGACGCCACCGGCGTCCGGGAACTGATCTGGCCGGACACCAACCTCTGGATCGTCCAGGAGCCTTCGACAGAACTGGTGGTCGTGACCGGGCATGAGCCCAGCTACGGCTGGAGGTCTTTCACAGAGGAGTTGTTGGGTCATTTCTCCGAACTCGGCGTCGATCGAGTCGTGACTCTCGGGGCATTCGCAGGCGAGGTTCCCCACACGCTGCCGGTCCCGATGATCGGATCGGGCACCGATGCCGGAGAGATCGAGAGGTTGAATCTGGTCGTGTCGAAGTACGAGGGCCCAACCGGCATCGTCGGCGTCGTCAACGCGCTGGCGGCCCGGGCAGGTCTGTCCGTTCTCTCGATCTGGGCAGCGGTCCCCCATTACCTCTCCACCCAGGAGTACCCGCCGGGCGCTCTCGCCCTGGTCGAGAAACTGAACGAGGTGCTCGGGCTGGATGTGGACACCACCAGCTATTTCGAGGCCGCCGTGTCCTATCGCCAGGACGTCGATGCGGCGGTTGCCGAGTCGGAGATCAAGGACTACGTGCAGGGCCTCGAGGCCGAGGGCCTGACGGGTGACTCCGGTTCCGACCCTGCGGTCCAGTTGGTCGAGGAGATCGAGCGGTATCTGAACGACGGTTGACTGCCCGGAGACCGCTACCTTGTCCGCCATGAAGCTGACAATGGTCGTGGAGATCCCCCGCGGCAGCCGAAACAAGTACGAGATGGACCATGAGACCGGTGAGATCTACCTCGACCGAATGCTCTTCACGGCCACCCGCTATCCGGCCGACTACGGATTCCTTCCCGACACCTTCGCCGAGGATGGCGATCCCCTCGACGTCCTGGTGCTGGTCGGTGAACCGACGTTCCCAGGGTGCCGGGTGAGGGTCAGACCGATAGGGGTGTTCCTCATGGAGGACCAGGGCTCGCCGGATCACAAGGTGATCTCGGTGCCCGACGGCGATCCGCGCTGGGACGACACCCGTGACGTCGACGACC
>JBFGRR010000136.1:0-4967 GCA_041567215.1 Acidimicrobiia bacterium
CGTTCGCTCCAAGAGCTGCGGACCTACCGTCGCCTCACCGGCGACACCGATCACATGGCCAACGAGCTCGACTGTCTGCGAGCGCTGAAACGCCACCGCGACATCGAGAAGACCTACAACTCCTTCTTCGAACTGGGCGGAGGCCGCGACTCCGAAGACGAGGTTCGCGTGGTCTATGCCTCTCACCTGCTGGACGAGGGAGATGCGAACCGTGCGTGGCAGGTGATCAAGCCGGGCCGGCTCGTCAGCAATCCGCCCGAACCCGCCCTGCGCCGATGGGCGGTCGCCGCCCGCGTCGCCAAGGCGGCGGGGGACTCGAAGACCGCTCGCCAACTGCTCGCTGCCATCAGATCGAACGCCGGGGAGATCCCGTGGCTCGCCGATCTCGAACACCAACTCCAGTTGGACTGACCCGTTCTGTCTCACCCGACCAATAGCTTGAGCCTCCCGCACTTCCCCCCACATGGAGGAAGGTCATGGATCTCAATCTCGTCGTTCTGTCCGGCAGGCTGGCAGCACCGCCCGAACTCAGATTGCTCGACTCCGGTATCCGTCTACTCAGGCTCCTCGTGACCGTTCGTTCGGAGTCTCCACGCCGGCGGGTAGATGTGGTTCCGGTCACGCTCTGGGATCCAGCCGAGGATCTGGTCCCATTGCAGACCGGTGACCGGGTCTGGGTCGCCGGCTCGGTGCAGCGACGTTTCTGGGACGCCGTCGAGGGCCGGCGCAGCCGCCTCGAGGTGGTCGCGGCCGGCCTGGCATCCTTGCCGGCGGATACGTCGGACGATTCGGGCACGCTCGGTACCCTGCCGGTCCCATGACCAGAGTCGCTCTCTCTGCTTCGTCGAAACTCGCCCTCGAGGCCGGCGCCACGATCGCCGAGCGCGGCGGCTGCAGTGTCGACACCGCCATCGCGGCGGCGATCGCCGCCATGGTCACAGAACCGGGGGTCTGCGCTCCGGGCGCCGGAGGTTTCGTGTCAGTCGGCGGCCGCCGAACCGACGCAGAGGTCTACGACGGCTACATGACGGTTCCCGGTCTCGGTGGCCGCCATGCCAATCCCTCCACGTTCGAAGCCACCATGGAGTACGGGGGAGGGATCACCACACTCGTCGGCCCCGGCTCGGTGGCGACGCCGGGAGCATGGGCAGCGCTCGGAATGGCGCATCGCCGCCACGGTGCCCTGCCCTGGGCCGATCTGGTGTTACCCGGCGCGCGTCTCGCCCAGGACGGCTTCCCGCTGGGCGGAACCAGCCGTTACTACCTCGGCTACTCGCATGAGGTGGTTTTCGGCCACGACCCGGCTTCGCGGGCTGCACTGCACCCGAGCGGGACCCTGGCCGATGTGGGTGAGTTGATCACGATGCCCGACCTGGCAGCCTCCCTGGAGGCGATCGCCGAACGCGGCTCCGACTGGCTGTACACCGGTGACCTGGCGAGATCCATCGCCACCGACATGGCGGAGCGGGGCGGTCTGGTCACGATCGAGGATCTCAGGTCGTATCGAGCCGTGAAACGAGCTCCGGTCGCCATGGACCTCTCCGGCTACCGACTCACCTCGAATCCGGCACCAGCAGTCGGCGGAGCTGCACTGGCGGGCCTGCTCGACCGCTTCCTGGGCAGCTCCCGCACGACGGCCGACATGATCGCCGCCCAGACCGCGATCTTCGACTGGCGCAACAGGGCTTCGTCCACCGAGTCGGCGAGGGAGGCGGCGGTGGACGAGATCCTCGCTGTTATCGACCCGATTCGTTCGCCCTCGACGATCCACATCTCTGCGGTGGACGAGTCCGGGTTGGCGTGCTCGATCACCCTGTCTGCCGGCTACGGCTCGGGCTTCATCCCCACGGGCACCGGGATGTGGATGAACAACGCCCTCGGTGAACTGGAACTGGTCGGCCGCGACCTGCCTCATCTGGTTCCCGGTGAGCGTCTCAGCTCGAACATGGCACCGTCGATCGCCGTGAGCGAGACCGGAGCGGTGCTGGCGATCGGCAGCCCGGGGGCGGATCGAATCACCACGGCGCTCGCTCAGACCCTGATCGCTTTCTGCGTGGACGGTCGCGACCTCCTGGGCGCGGTCGAATCCCCTCGCATCCACGTGGAGTTGGAGCCCTCACCGAGGCTGGCCGCCGAGCCCGGCGTCGATCTCGACGGTGTGGGCATCCCGGTGAGGGAATTCGACTCCATCCACATGTTTTTCGGGGGAGTGGGAGCCGCCCATCTCGCTCCCGATGGCAGGCTCGAGGCCATCGCGGATCCGCGGCGGAACGGCGCCGCGGCAGTCGTGGGATGACATACGCGAAACCCCAGGTCAGAGGGGGGTTGACAGGGGGTGTACCTTGGGCTTCTCACCCACCCACCCCGGAGGTAGCCGTGCCCTGGTTCTGGACCGACGATCTTGCTCGAATCCTGGTCGATGCGGGCCTGGTTTCGCGAGAGCGTGTCCAGGATTGGCTCGATTCACCGGCCGGTGTGGCCATCGGCGACGGTGTGGATGCGCTGGAGGCAGCCAAGGCGTTGGCCGGTCTCGAGGAGCCACAGGTTGCCTGAACCGGCGTTGAGCGGTTAGATCGCAATGCCGTGCTCACCCTGTTCAGACAACCGAGATGGATCGGGCTGGCAGCGCTCGTCGTTGCGGTCGTTGCGGTGTTCCTGTCGCTGGGTTTCTGGCAGCTCGACCGCCATCAGGAACGGCGGCTGGAGAACGAGGTCCTGATGCTGCGGTATGGATCCGCGCCCGAAGACCTCGAACTGCTCCTCGGCGCGATTGGAGATGACGCCGCGAGTCTGGAGTACCGCCGGGCAACCGTCGTCGGCGTCTTCCAACCCGCGGGCGAGTTCCTGCTCCGCAGCCGGGTCTACCTCGGAACTGCCGGATACGGGGTGGTCACACCGCTGGTCACCGATAGCGGCACAACTGTCCTCGTCGACCGGGGATGGGTGCCGCTCGAGCTCGATACACCACCCGTGACGGCGGTTTCGCCCCCCACCGAGAAGGTGGGCGTGAGCGGCGTGGTGCGGGCGAGCCAGCCGGCCGGCGGACTCGGCCCCGTGGACGATCCGGACGGCGCCGTCCTCAGCCGGGTCGACCTGGACCTGCTTGCGGGCCGATTCGACAACCTGGCCCCGGTCTGGGTGCAGGTGGTCGAGGAGCGAACGGGCAGTCTGCCGGTACCGTCCGAGCCCCCCGCTCTCGATGCCCAGGGCCCGCACCTTTCCTACGCGATCCAGTGGTTCTCGTTCGCGATCATCGGCCTGGTGGGTTTCTACTTCCTGGCGAGGAGGTCGGTGCGCAGATGAAGGCACTCACCACCATCCTCACGGTGGGTCTGATCGTGGCCGCCTGCGCAGAGCCGGCCACCCTCCCCGAACGCCAGCCACGGCCCACGGCTCCATCGACGACGACCACCACACAGCCGGCGCCAACCGCGGAGACCGACGCGGTCCCGTGCACGTCGACACCGCCCCTCTCCTTTGCTCTCCTCTGTGAGGCGTATGAGCTGGTTTCCGAGAACTACATGGATCCGGTGGACCCGGCTTCTCTCGCCGCGGCCGCCTCGCTGGGAATCCAGGGACGGCAGGTGGTGGCCGAGCCGGAGTCGGGAAGGCTGATCTGTGCCTATCCCACCGACGATTTCAAAGCGCTGTGCGACCTGATCCTGTCCGAAGCAGGCGTGTCTCCTCTGTCGACCCTGGTCGAAGCCGCGGTCGAGGGCATGTTCACCTACGGCCTCGACCCGTTCTCGGCGTACCTGCCGCCGGACCTGGCCGACCAGATAGGTGAGTACGGCCCGGGGTGGATCTTCAGTCTCGGACTCGTGGTCGGGGGGCGAACCGGCGCCGACGAGATCTGCCGGAACATCGGCACCGGAGATTGCATGCTGGTGGTGCTCGCAGTCTTCCAGTTCAGTGCCGGTGACGCCGCGGGCATCGTGGTGGGGGATGAAGTGATCGCCATCGACGGGGAGGCAGTAGAGGGAAAGACTCTCGAGGAGATCACTGCTCTTTTCTCGGGGGCAGCGGGCACCTCGGTCGACGTGGCTCTGGACCGACCGGGGGGTGAGACGGTCAAGACATTGGTACATGAGGCGCTGCGTTTCGGCCCGGGGGATTTCGAGATGCTGACCTCGCGTATCGCCTACATCCGATTGAACGAGTTCTCCCAGATCTCTGCACAACTGACTGGCCAGGTGCTGCAACGGGACGAGGTCCAAGCCGCCAGCGGGATCGTGCTCGACCTGAGGGACAACCCGGGAGGCCTGGTCTATGCGGCGATGGCGATCGCTAGCCAGTTCCTCGACGGAGGTGTGGTGATGCGCGAGGTCGGGCGCGACGAGTCCTTCGATCTCGACGTGATCGAAGGTGGTCTGGCCACGGGTTCGAGACCCCGGATGGCCGTGCTGGTCAACGGCGGATCTGCCTCCGCATCGGAGGTGGTGGCCGCGGTCCTGCAGGAGCGCGACCGGGCAACCGTCATCGGCACCAGGACGTTCGGCAAGAATCTGGTTCAGCTCCCGTTCCGGGCACGCAACGGCGGGCAGTTCGTCATCAGCATCGCCCGCTGGACGACCCCCGGCGGCCTCGACATCGGCATCACCGGTCTCCAGCCGGACATCATCGTCGAGCCGGCGTCGGATGGTTCCGACCCGGCGCTTGAGCGGGCGGTCTCGCTGCTGGGTGGGTGACGGAGAATCGCGGGCTTTCCCCTTGTTGCCCGGCGCGCGGTCTGAGGAATTGCTCCGGTTGACGCCCCGTATACTTCCGCCGGCGGCATCGGCCGCAAGTGGAGGAGTCGGTGCGCGCGCGTCCGAGCCTCGGCGAGGAGCGTCAGGTGAGTGACCGAAAGTCGGGAACAAGGAAACAGGATCGACCTCCCAAGTTGGTCGAAGTGGTGGTGACCAAGGTCGCCGCGCCCGCGCCCAAACCCAAACCCGATCTCGATCCTGCAACCGCGCGCCTCAGAA
>JBFGRR010000137.1:0-4948 GCA_041567215.1 Acidimicrobiia bacterium
GAGCCTTGGCCGTCGTGATGGCATCTACATACGCATCGAGGCTCAGGCCGCGGTCCCGCTCCACGAACTCTCGGGTGTGCTCGGCCAGGTCGGTACGCGGCTCGGCCTCCCAGAAGGCCCCCAGCGCCCGATCCGCCTCGACACAGCGATACAGGTGTTCGGTGAAGCCCAGTTCGGAGATCCCGCGGGTTGCTGCCGTCTCGACGTAGGCCTCGATGTGCCCTGGCGGATACACGCCGGGCGGTGGCCCGGACGTCGTCGGCTGATGCTCGTGAAGGTGGAGGTGGTAGTCGGACATCAGTTGCGCGACTGCTCGACCAGCCCTTGCAGAGGTCCGGGGCCCACCGCATCGGCCAGCTGATCCCAGGCGGCCTCGGAGATCTTCTCTCCTGCCTCGAGCTGGCTGGCGGCCAGATACACGGCGTCGGCCAGCCGGGAGAACGCACCAACCTGGTCACGTTCCACGGCTTGGGCCACGGCCATCCTCGCACCCACGGCGTCGGACCGGCCGAGCGCTTCGATGGCGTTCTCGGCGGCCGACAGCGCCTGGCGCTGCAACTTCCCGTCCATCACACCTCGTTGAAGAGGTACGGCCGGAGCACGTCCATGCGATCCTCGACGTGGGCCGGGTCGAGATACCAGAGCATCCCGGCCACCGTGGACAGCAACGGGTTCCCGTCCTGAGGCGTGAAGCAGAAGCCGACGATCTCATTCCCATTGCGGACGGCGAGAGTCTCGAGGGCGACGACGGTCTGCGAGAGGATCCGACCGAAATAGCCATGGTCCCGGCCGAACGAGAACACGGAGTTGGCAGAGTTCTTGTAGGTCACCGCCACCCTCGTGTTCGCCATTAGGCGTTCCTTGACCTGCTCGAGCGTGATCTCGTGGTCGAGCTGTATGGAGAAGTGGATCGAGTGCATGTACTGCGTGTTGAGCTTCAACGCAGACGAGTAGAGGCTCAGGTCGTAGCCCAACGTCTCGAACAGCCCGTGCGCATCCCGGGCGTGGTGGGTGCCGAACCGGAAGTCCTTGTGACGTTCCACGGTTGGGCTCGGCGCAAAGCCGCTGTCCTGCGAGATGTCGTTCGAACGCCTGATGCACAGGAACCTGCCATCGACCAGATGGCTCGTTCCATCGGGATCCATCGTCAGCGTCTTGACGAGGACCGCGATGTTGTGGGTGTTGCAGCTGACGATGTGGAGGAAGCGGTCTTCCCCCTTCACCAGCGCCTCGTCGTTGATGCCGCGGGCGTACATCTTCCCGAATCCGTACTCAGACCCCTGGGCCATGAAGCCGCGCGGTCCCACCGCCGAGTCGTAGAACTCCTTCTTCATGTCGTTGCCCACTGGCGTGCAGTCGATGACCACGTCGGCGCGGGCGATCGCCTCGGCATTGTTGTAGCGGGGCTCGTGGCCCAGCTCCTCGAAGGTGGAGCGGCGATCCTCGTCTACGGCCAGCACCGCCCCCCTTCGCACCAGGTCGTTCACCTTGCCCCGCTCGGTGAGGAGCGGGGTCCGCTTGTGAAAGGTGATCTCGTCGATCCCGAATCGGGACCGGTTGTCGGCGAGCAGACCGATCAGCGGCTCACCGATGGTCCCGGTGCCGACTACGTGGACGATGTGGCTCATGGCTCTCCCCGATCAGAACTGCTCTTCCTCCGTCGAGCCGACCAGTGCGAGCGTCGATGCCAGCCCGCCCGCCACGGTGTTCGAGACCAGGTCGAAATACCCGGCACCCACCTCGCGCTGATGGCGGGATGCAGAGTAACCGCGAGCCTCCATCGAGAACTCCCGTTCCTGGAGTTCGACGTAGGCGGGCATTCCTCCGGCGGCGTAGGCCGACGCGAGTTCGAACATCGAGGCGTTGAGGGCGTGGAATCCCGCCAGCGTGATGAACTGGAACCGGTACCCCATCGCTCCCAGCTCCTTCTGGAACACCTCGATCGTGGCGTCGTCGAGGTGCTTCCTCCAGTTGAACGACGGAGAGCAGTTGTAGGCGAGCATCTTGCCGGGATGGCGGGCGTGGATCGCCTCGGCGAACTGCCTGGCCTCGTCGAGATCCGGGTGGGCGGTCTCACACCAGATCAGGTCGGCGTAAGGCGCGTAGGCGAGCCCGCGGGCGATCGCCTGACCGAGGCCGTTGCGCACCCGGTAGAAACCCTCGGGAGTCCGCTCACCGGTGCAGAACTCCTGGTCACGAGGATCGACGTCCGAGGTGAGCAGGTTCGCCGCGTTGGCATCCGTACGTGCGACGATCACCGTCGGCGTCCCCGACACGTCGGCGGCGAGACGCGCGGACGTGAGCGTCCTGATGTGCTGGGATGTCGGCACGAGGACCTTGCCCCCCATGTGGCCGCACTTCTTCTCGGCTGCGAGCTGGTCCTCGAAGTGCACCCCTGCGGCCCCGGCGTCGATGAACGACTTGGTCAACTCGAAGACGTTGAGCGCGCCACCGAAACCGGCTTCCCCGTCGGCGACGATCGGGACGAACCAGTCGATCGAGGCGTCACCTTCGACCCAGTGCACCTGGTCGGCCCTCCTCAGCGCGTTGTTGATTCGACGCACCAGCGCCGGCGCCGAGTTGGCCGGGTAGAGCGACTGGTCGGGGTAGACCTGATCGGCGAGGTTGGCGTCTCCGGCGACCTGCCAGCCCGAGAGATAGATGGCGCGAAGCCCCGCCTTGACCATCTGCACCGCCTGCCCACCCGAGATCGCCCCGAGGGCGTTGATGTAGTCATGCTCGGCGAGTTGGGCCCATAGCTTCTCGGCCATCCGCCGCGCCAGCGTCCTCTCCTCGACGAGGGAGCCGCGGAGGCGCACGACCTCCTCGGCGGAGTAGTCACGAACCACATCGGCCCAGCGCGGGTCGGTGTCCCACTCGTGCTGGAGTTCGGCAGCCATCCGGTCGATGTCAGCTTTCACGTCTCTGTTCCTCTCAGTCGATGAGTTCATAGGCGGGGATTGTCAAGAAGTCTGTGAAGTCCTCGGCGAGCGCCACCGCTTCGAAGACCCGGAATGCCTCGTCGAGGTCTCCGTAGACGCCGGCGTCACGGATCCTGCGGATCTCGTCGTCTGCGATGAGCGCGACCAGCTCCCGGGTGAGCGGGCGACCATCGTCGAGGACGGCCCGGTTGTGCACCCACTGCCAGATCTGGGAGCGGGAGATCTCGGCGGTGGCTGCGTCCTCCATGAGGTTGTCGATGGCCGCAGCCCCGTTTCCGGACAGCCATGACGCCAGGTAGCGGACGCCCACACTGATGTTGGTGCGCACCCCGGCCTCGGTGATCGTGGCGTCGGGGATTTCGGTGTTGAGGAGGTCGAACGGCGTGACGCTCACGTCCTCGCGGAGCACCTCGAGCTGGTTGGGACGATCGCCGAGCACCGCGTCGAACTCGGCTCTGGCGACCGCGACGAGATCCGGGTGGGCGACCCAGGTGCCATCGCAACCCTGGGCTGCCTCACGACGCTTGTCGGCGGCCACCTTCGCCAGGGCCCTCTCGGTTACTTCGGGGTCGCGCCGGTTGGGGATGAAGGCCGCCATGCCGCCGATGGCATGGGCTCCCCGCTTGTGGCAGGTGGCCACCTGGAGGTCTGTGTAGGCCTTCATGAAAGGAGCGAGCATCGTGACCTGCGACCGATCCGGGAGCAGGAATCCGGGGCGATTCCGGAACTTCTTGATCACCGAGAAGATGTAGTCCCAGCGCCCGGCGTTGAGACCTGCCGAGTGGTCTCTGAGTTCATAGAGGATCTCGTCCATCTCGAAGGCGGCGAGGATCGTCTCGATGAGCACCGTCGCTTTGATGGTGCCGTTGGGGATGCCCAACCGTTCCTGTGCATACACGAAGACGTCGTTCCAGAGCCTGGCCTCGAGGTGGCTCTCGAGCTTGGGAAGGTAGAAGTAGGGCCCGGATCCCGCTTCGATCGCCGCCCTGCCTCCCCAGAACAGATACAGACCGAAGTCGAACAAGGAGGCCGAAACCGGGCCCCCATCCACCTCGAAGTGCTTCTCGTCGAGGTGCCAGCCGCGCGGCCGGACCAGCAGCGTCGCCGTCTCGTCGTTCAGCGTGTAGCTCTTCTCGTCGGTGACCAGGCTGAGGGTGCGCCGGTGTGCGTCGAGGAGGTTCTTCTGGCCCCAGAGAACGTTCTCCCAGGTGGGGGTGTTCGAGTCCTCGAAATCGGCCATGAAGGCGCTGGCACCGGAGTTGAGCGCGTTGATCATCATCTTGCGATCGACCGGACCGGTGATCTCGACGCGACGATCCTCAAGGTCTGCGGGGACGGGAGCCACTTTCCAGGCCCCGGTGCGGATGGCGGCGGTCTCCTCGAGGAAATCCGGGTTGGCACCTGCATCGATGCGCCGCTGCCTCTCCTGGCGAGCTGCGAGCAACTCGAGTCTCCGCCCGTTGAAACGCCTGTGCAGGTCGGCGACGAACTGGCTTGCCTCATCCGTGAGGATCTCGGGGAGCAGGGTGGCTGTCATCATGTCGGCGATTATTACCGCGGATGCCCGACAGATCCGGAGTTGATCCGATAAGTTTCCTAGATATTTCACTTTTCGTCAGATCAGGAGGAGTTGTCATGGACGCGCTCGTATTTGGCCAGCGGTTGCGCCACTTCAGGAAGCGAGCGGGCTTGACGCTGGCCGAACTCGGCGAGCGGGTCGGGCGGCCCGCACCGTTCCTGTCCCAGGTCGAGAACGGCAAACGCGAGCCGAAGCTGTCCGACATCTCGGCCCTCTCGGCGGCTCTATCAACCCCGGTGGCCGACCTGATGTCCGATGCGCTCCCCTCCCGACGCGCCGAACTGGAGGTGGCTTTCGAGCGTGCCCAGCAGACCTACACCTACAAGTCACTCGGGCTCGAGCACCTGAGGGCTGGCGCCGGTCTGAGCGACGAAGCACTGGAGCATCTGGTGGGGATGTTCGAGGCCCTGTCGCGAACATCCAGTCC
>JBFGRR010000138.1:0-4901 GCA_041567215.1 Acidimicrobiia bacterium
CTCCTGGGTCTCGACGACGGTCCGGTGGCGCTGTTCGTCGGCAGGATTCAGCCCCTCAAAGGCATCGATGTCGCTCTGGCGGCGGCCGACCTGGTCCCCGACCTGACCTTGCTGGTGGTTGGAGGACCGAGCGGACCACAGGGCGAGGCGGAACTCGATCGGCTCAAGGAACGGTCGGCCATCCGGCGGGTTCACTTCGTCGACCCGGTGCCCCATCGTCAACTGGCGGATTACTACCGCGCTGCAGACGTCCTGTTGCTCCCTTCCAGGTCGGAGTCCTTCGGCCTGGTGGCAGCCGAAGCCCAGACCTGCGGGATTCCCGTCGTCGCCGCGCGAGTGGGGGGTCTCGAGGATGTCGTCTCGGATGGTGTGTCGGGAATCCTGGTGGATGGGTGGGATCCCGTCGGGTACGCGATCGCGATGGAGAAGGCGATCGGCGACGGTGGCCTCGCCGCGGGAGCCTTGGAGTGGTCCGAGCGATTCTCCTGGGAGGCGACCGCCAACCGTTTCCTCGAGTTGTACGAGGGTGCCGTGCAAGGTCGCGAAACACTGTCTTGAAGAAGATTTGCACAGGCCGTGTGGACGAGCGCCTGTGCAAATGTGCGAATGGTGGTGGATAACTCGCCGGGAGCCGATCCAGGATTCGCCAGGAACACCTCTAGAGGCAGTTGACCGCAGTTACGCGAGGTGTTTTGGCCGTTTTTGACCCGGCCCGGGTGATTGACCCGCCCCCCGGGAATCGGTACTTTCCGGGTGCAACGCCCGAGGTGCTGATTCGGGTTCGCGGACCGTTCGGGGAAGTGCGGAAAGCGGGCTCGAGGGGGTTCCTCGGGCGATTGCTATGTCACTGGATGCAGATGTGCCAGTGGCGCCAGGCCTGGATGCACATCTCGGCGGAATGGAACTCGGTGTCTCCCGCTCTCTCCGAGGGCTCGGCCGCCGCCGGCTCCGGTGCCGGGGCGGGCTGGGGCGCCGGAGCAGGTGCGGCGACAGGCGCCGGTTGGGGTGCGGGAGCCTGGGCCACCGTCGTCGTGGTGGTCGTGGCGGGTGCGGGAGGCGCCGGCAGGGGAGCGGGCACGGTTGTCGTCGTCGGCGCCACGGTGGTGGTGGTCGTGGTGGAGGCGACCGGCTTCTTCATGAACATGAAGGTCACGAAGAGCTTTCCGTCGGGTGCCCGTTCGGCTCCGATCCCCACGAAGTTGAAGTCGCCGAGCACATTGGCGCGGTGTCCAGGTGAGTTCATGAAAGCCGTGTGGAGAACCGACGGGTTTGGACCCACGCCGACGTTCTCGCCGAGAACCTGCCATCCGGTCGTGACCGAGCCGAGTTCCGACGAGGTGGAGTGGAAGATCTCACCCCGGGCGACCATCGCCGAAGTGTGGAGGCGAGCCCCGGCGACGAGATCGTTGTGGACCGAAAGCGGGCTCAGACCTTGAGCGCTTCGGGCGTTGTTCAGGAGGGTGAGGAACTCGCCTTCATCGGCCGGGGAGGCGACCGCCACCGAGCCGATCACCATGCTGATGGCCAGTGCCAACCCGAAGATGCGCCCTCGCGTCGATGACTTCACGCCAGGTATATCGGGTCATGGAGTCACTCTCTGTAGTCCTTTTCTCACAAAGAGTGGTCAAGTGGATCAGATCCCGAAGATCAGTTCCCGGAGGTTGACGGGTCGGCACGCAAACGTGTCCAGGTCGATCTTCAACGACCCGAGCCGAAGGCCCTGCATGCCCTCGCCGGCGTTGGTAACCACCTTGAGGCCGCTTCCATCGTGCTCGAGATGTCCGAGGCCGAGACTGCGGCCGGTGCCGTCCTGAACCCCAACCAGCACGCCGTCCAGGCGCTCGAGATCGAGCCCCACCGGGAGTGTGGGTGCGAATACGGTCGGTCGAACCCGCCAGCGCTCCAACGGTCCGGCAAAGGCGATCTTCATGCGGGCAGCCCGCCGGTTCGCTCTCTCGTCGGGAGAGGAGAGAGCCACGTCCGGATCGGCGGGGATCTCGTCGATCGGGATCGAGAAGAACCTCCCGATCATCCCGACCACCGGCTCCAGTTCGCTGCCCCGGTGCAGGGCGATGATCCGGTCGGGCCTGATCAGCTCCGTCTTGTGATACTTGAGGCTCTCGCCCACCACCCCCGAGATGGAGGCCGTGGTGTCGACGATCACCAGGTCGGCGAGCCGCCGCCCGTCGGCCGCGAGAGCAGAAGCGGCTATCACCTGCTGGAGGACGACCCGCTCTGGTGTGATGTGGCCCACGAAGTGGAGGAGGTCCGCATGCTCCAGCTGGTCGAGGTCGCTCTTGTACTTGAGCACCTTCAGACCTGCGCACGCCGGCGGGCCGATCGTGGTGTTGCCGATGTCGGCGTCCACGTAGGCCACCGTCCGCCCCGCCTCCAACGCCGCAGCGGCCATGCGGATCGAGTAGGTGGTCTTTCCGGTGTCCATGCCGCCCAGCACCATCACCATCGACGAGCGCTTGGCTGCGTCGTTGAGAACGGAGTCGACTGAAACGGCCATGGGGCGATGCTACCGGCGACGAGGCCGGGGCCGATCGCGCCATTTAGGCTGCGTCCCCCAGGAGGATCATGTCCACGATCAGCTTCCTTTCCGACTTCGGTCATGCCGACGAGTTCGTGGGCGTTGTCCACGGTGTGATCGCCCGCATCGCTCCCGAGGTGCGGGTGATCGACGTCAACCACGGAATCCAGCGCGGGAATGTCCGCGCCGGGGCCCTCTCGCTGACGAGGGCGATCCAGTACCTTCCCGGAGGGGTGTTCATGGCGGTGGTCGATCCGGGCGTGGGGACGGAACGCAGAGCGATCGCAGCTCAGACCGCAGCCGGTGTGTTCGTGGGTCCCGACAACGGGCTGCTGTCACCGGCCGTGGCCATGGTCGGCGGGGCGTCGATGATCGTCGCCATCGAGAATCCCGACTTCCGTATCCCCAGCCAAGGCGCCACCTTCGCGGGACGAGACGTCTTCGCGCCGGCGGCGGCCTCGCTCGCCTCCGGCGAAGCCAGGGTCGAGGACCTGGGGCCGGAGATCGACTCGACCCTGTCGTTGCTCCTGCCGCTGCCCGAAACGGACGCCGGCAGGGTGGTCGGAGAGGTGTGGTGGGTGGATCTCTTCGGCAACGCCCAGACGAACATCTCTCCCGACGACCTGCGCGGTGTAGGCCTGCGTCCAGGGTCGTCGGTCCTGGTTCGGGTCGGTGCCCGTGATCAGGAGGTGCCCTGGGTCGGCACCTATCAGGAGGTCGCCGAGGGCGGTCCGCTCGTCCACACCGATTCGAGCGGACTGGTCACGCTGGCGGTACGGGGCGGGCGAGGCGACGACGTCTTCAACGTGGCCGAGGGAACCGCGGTCACGATGGGAGCCCCTGAATCCACAGCAGCCAGATGACGAAGGCCGCGCCGATCAGGACGAGCAGGGCGGCGATCACGATCGCGGTGGCAGGACGCACGGGGCGATTGTCGCATCCGGGTGGCCCAGACGCGGTGAAGCCCCCCGGGCAAGGGGGCTTCACCTTCAGAGAGTGCGACGGCTCGCCGTGGGGCGGGCTGGGAGGCTATCCGATCACACCTAGGGCTGAACGTGCCCCTTGGCATGAACTGGCGAAACCATCGCCCTCTGGCCGGGATTATCCCAGCAGAGGTCGGCATCGGCGGGAATTGGGTCGTCCTTGAGCGATTTCTTCATCGAATTTCTCACCCGTGCGGGTTGCCACCTGTGCGAAGACGCCGAGCCCGGCGTGCGCAGGGTGGCGGCCAGGGCGCGGGCGGCGCTGGTGGTGAACCAGATCGACACCGATCCCGAGTTGGCGGTCGCCTGGGATCTGCGGATTCCGGTGGTGCGAGCGCCGGACGGGTCGATCCTGCGAGAAGGGCGTTTCACGGAGAACGAGCTGTTGCGTTCCGTCCTGCTCGCTCGGCTGCGTCGGCTAGTTCCCGGCTTCCATGCCGGGCTCCGTGGTCGAGGTGTCTGACGGATCGGCACCGTCACTCTCGGGTTCGACGAGACCACAGTCCACCAACACCTGCTCGGGTTCTGCCCCGCCGAACCTGACCCTTTCGAAGGCGACCACCGAGGCCACCTGTTCGGGAGACAGTGAGCCGGCGAATCCGGGCATTCCGCCCGCTATGGGTGTTCCCAGGTCGCCATAGGTGGTGTTGCCTGCAGCCGTGAACCCCCGGGATCCGAGATTCACCCACTCCACCTGAGCTGCGCAGGAGGAGAAGTTGTTCAAGACGGTGGCCAGCGATGGGCCGACGCCCCCGCCGCCGTTGGCGCCGTGGCAGGCCGCGCAGGTCGAATACAGCTGCTCGCCGACCGAGAGGAATGCCGCGCCGCCTCCGGCCGTGCCGCGCCCCTCGAACTCGCTTCCATCGCAGTTCTGGGCGATGCCGGTGACGCGGTTGGCGGCCAGTTCGAATCCGCCTTCGGTGCAGCCATCGCTCCCGCCGGCCAGGTACAGCAGCCCGAAGACGGGGATCACCAGGAAGGCGACGGCCAGCCAGCGGGGGAGAGAGGTGTTGGTGCGTTCTTCGAGGCCGGCGGTGGGCACGGATACCACCACCGGATGCGCCAGCGCCTCTTTGGGGCTCACCCTGGCGGGTGCGGGCGGCGGCGGGGTCGCAGCAGCCGGAGCAGGCGCGGCCGGCTCGGTTGGGGCCGGCGGTGTGACCTCGTCGATGGGCGGCTCGGGCTCGGGCTCGGGCTCATCGGCGACCGGGGCCGGGGCCGCCGGGGCTTCGGCGGGTGGCGTTGGGGCCGTGCCGCCTGCCCACCCGGCGAGGATCGCCTCGACACTCTCGCCGGTTGCCTTGGCCTTCGCTTCGGCCGAGCGCTTGACGAGGTCCTCGGGGGCGTCGAGAGCGGACGCAGCGGCTGCGAGGTTCTCGGTC
>JBFGRR010000139.1:0-4860 GCA_041567215.1 Acidimicrobiia bacterium
CCATCCGCGCCGACAAGTAGCTCTCAGGAGAGCGACCTGAGGATCTCGTCGTCCTTTGCGGACATGGGATAGAAGGTCTCGATGACCAATTCCTGGGCGAGCACGTCCGACGGGGATCCGAGTGATCCCACGGTGGAGAACATCGCCAACTCGACGGAGGCGGACCTGAAGTGAATCGGTATGACGAATCCCGGACTCTGGGGGGTTCGGGTGATCGTCACATATGACTCGAGTTCTTCGACAAGGGCGATGATGCGCTCATCCGCGGGGTAGTGGTCCGCATCCCTTCGAAGCCGGGAGATGCTCTCGGCGGCGACCTCGTCGAAATTGGCGATCACCGATCGAAGCCCGGAAGGATGGAGCAGCAACCGCATCAGGTTTCCTGCTGCGATCTCGGCCATCCGTGGAGCGGCGAACAGCGAGGTCAGCAGGGTGGCCGGTGGGTTTGCGGCTACGAGGTCCCAGTAGCGGTCGACGACCAGGGCGGGGTACGGCCGGTGGCGTTCCAGGACGAGGTCGAGAGCACTGCGGAGGTCTTCCATGGCCGGATCGTCGAGGCCGGCGTGCCGGTGTTGCGGAGCGAATCCCGCCGCCAGCAGCAGTGAGTTCGTCTCGCGATGGGGGATGGTCAGGACGTCGGCGAGGTGGAGAAGCATCTCCCTGCTCGGACGCGATTTCCCGGTTTCGAGGTGGGAGAGGTGGCGCTGGCTGACCGCGGCCTCGGCCGAGAGTTCGAGTTGGCTGTAACGCCTCAACAGTCTCCAGCGTCGAAGCAGGGGCCCCACGGTGGTGGAGGACATGCGGGTCACCGTACCTGCTCCAGGTCTTGGTTTCTATTACCTGTCAGGTCATTGCTTCGGGAAGCCGATGGCACGATGGTGGTCGCATGAACTCCGACAAGACGATTCGTACCGCTCTGAAGGCGAACGCAGCCTTCTGTGCCTCCGGCGGCCTCGTGGCTCTAGGCGGGGCGTGGGTGCTCAGCGACCCGCTGGGTGTTCCCGCACCGGTCCTTGCTGCAGTTGGCGCCGTCCTCATTCCGTACGCAGCCCTACTGCTCGTGTGGTCGCGTCGCCGGCCCTTCCGCCGGCTCGAGGGGTGGATGGCTGTGGCCGGCGACCTCGCGTGGGTGATCGGCTCGGCATTGATCCTCGGCCTCGGCCTCGGCTCTCTGACCACAGCTGGCGTCTGGGTGGTTGGGTTGGTGGGCTTGGTGGTACTCGACTTCGCACTCGCCCAGATCATCGGGTTGCGGCGGCTCGGGTCAGAGGTCGATGACCATGCCGTCGTAGGCGATCTCGAAACCGGCCTCGACGACCCTTCCTGACTCCGGACTCGTGGGGTCACAGCACGGGTTGGTGTGGTTCAGGTGGGTGAGGATGATCCGGGTGTCGAGACCGGCGAACCTTTCGACCGTGTCGATGACCGGCGGGTGAGGGACATTGCGTGCGTCCCGGACTTCGTCCGCAGACCAGAAGGTGGCGTCGAGCAGGGCGATCTCGTGCCCGGCGATCACCGCAGCGGCGTCCGGCCAGAGGTCCCAGTTGTCGATGTCGGGGAGGTACAGCAGGCGCGAGTCCACTGAGACCGCGACCGTGTCTGTGTACTCGGCCCGGTGGGGGACGGGTATCAGCCGGATCGATGGTGACTCCGCGACCGGCACGAGGTTCCCCGCCTCGAAGAGTTGGCGCCAGGGAGCGTTTGCCTGCAGGAACTCCAGCATCAGGGCGGAGGCGAAGCATTCCGTCCCCGAGCCATTGGCGGCTTCGCGCCCGAAGTGCACCAGACCTGCATAGTGGCCCATGTGCGCATGGGTGAGCACGACGGTGTCGGGTCGCGCCGTCTGCGCCCACCATTGGATGCGGAAGTCGGGTGTCACATCCAGGAGGATGCGCCGGCCGCTCATCTCCACGAGGACCGACGACGCGGTCCTCTCGAGGATCAGTCCGTCCCGGGCTGCGCGATCGTTCTCGTGTGTGGCGGCTGCCTGGGGCAGTCCGCCGTCCTGCCCGGACCCGAGGACGGTCGCCCTCATCAGGTCCCCGTGAAGTCCGGCGGGCGCTTCTCGAAGAATGCCGACAGCGCTTCCATCATGTCGTTGGACCGGATGAACGCCGCGTTCCAGAGAGCGGCATGGTCGAGGTTCTCTTCGACAGACCGCCCCCTCCCGCTCCGGAGAACCGACTTGATGCCCTGGACCACCAGCGGCGAGTTGGCGGCGATAGTCGCTGCCATCTCCCCGGCAGCGGCGAGCATCGCCTCGCGATCCGCGTAGACGTGGTTGAGGAGACCGATCCTCTCGGCGCGGGCGGCGTCGATATCGGACCCGGTGAAAGCCAGCTCGGCCGCCGCCGCAGGGGACACCAGCAAGGGCAGCCGCTGCAGGGTCCCGACATCGGCGACCAGGCCCATGCGGGTCTCACGGATCGAGAAGACCGAATCTGCCGAGGCCAGGCGTATGTCGCACGCGGTGATCAGGTCGATGCCGGCGCCAAGGCAATAACCATGGATGGCGGCGATGACCGGTACCGGGCTGTCGGCGAAGCTGCTGAACGTCCGCTGCAACTCCTTGATCTTCTCGTACAACGCCTGGTTGCGGCTCGCCTCGGAAGGGCCGTCGCTGTTGAGGGACGTGAGCATCTCGATGTCGATTCCCACGGTGAAAGCCGGCCCTCGCCCGGCGACGACGATGGCTCGGACATCGGGGTCCTCGTTGAGACCCGCCACGGCAACGGGGATGTCGGCCCACATGTCTGCCGAGAGAGCGTTGAGTTTGTCCGGCCGGTTCAGCCAGATCCAGGCGACGTGGCCGTCCCTGTCGATTTCGAGGTGTTGGTGGGTCATGGGCCGAGAATACGTCGGCTCACAGCTCCGATGATCGGAAGGCGTCCTTCCAACCCACCCGTCCGCCCGTCTTGAGGAGTCCGCCGGCGTAGACCCTTCCGCCAAACCTGACCAGGGCGGCGATGGTGAGGATCGCCACCAGAATCGAGATCATGACCTCCCACCAGGCGATGGCGGCGAGAGCCACTCTCAACGGCACCACGAAGGGTGCGGTGACCGGGACGTAGGTTGTGATGATCGCCAGCGTTCCCTCCGGGTCTTCCAGGGCCTGAAACGAGGCGAGGAACCCGACGACCGCCACCAGCGTGAGAGGCATGGCCGAGCTCTGTGCATCTTCGGCGGCGGTGGCCAGCGCCCCCGCGGCACCGTAGGCGATACTGAACAGGGCATACCCGAGCACGAACCACACGGAGAGCATCACCACCGAGTCGATCGGCAGCTCGGGAAGGTCGAGCGAACCCGTGACCTGGATGCCGGTGACCGCGATCCCGATGGTCAGCACGAATTGGGCGAGACCGAGGACCCCGATGCCCAGCACCTTGCCGGCCAGCAGGTGGCGGGGGGCGACCGTGGCCAGTAGCACCTCGACGACCCTGCTCGACTTCTCTTCTGTCACTCCGGTGAGGGTCCATGCCCCATAGGTCAGCACCGCCACGTACATGAGGATCATTCCGCCGTAGGCGATGATCGCCCTCGATCCGGTTTCGTCGGCGTTCTCGCCCGACAGGGACTCCACCGTGAGCGGCTCCGAGGCCAGCAGGGCGAGCACGTCGGCCGACCCGGGATCCTCGAGCAGATCGTCTATCCGCACCGAGGCCGCGGCCTGTTGCAGCAGGGACTGGATGCGCGACCCGAAGAACCCTCCGCTTCTCTGGACGAGCAGGAGTGCGCCATCTACGAGCACCGCATCGGCCTCACCGGCGGAGAGGGCGACCCTCGCCGCGGAGGCGTCGGGGTACGTGGTCAGGGCCAACTCCTCGTCGGCATCGTCCAACTCGATCACGGCCCTGGCGGCTGCGACTATCGCCTCGTTCCCGACACCGACCACTCCCACCTCGTGTGTGGTGGTGCGCCCTCCGAGCACCGCCGGGAGCACGGTCACGGCCAACACGAGCAGGAACGTCACCGCCGATGAGATCAAGAAGGCCTTGCTGCGCGAGCGCTCGCGTATCTCGCGCCCGGTGATGAGGCGAATCGCTTTCCAGGAGTTCACTCCACCGCCTCCCTGAACAGCTCGGAGAGGGATGGGGTGGTGTAGGAGACGTGCCGGAGCCGATCGTCGTTCGCAAGGGTGGCGAGGAGTGTGGAGACATCGGTTGCCGCATCGAGGATGAAACGGTGAGAGCCCTTCCCGCTCGACCGCGAGATCACGCCTTCGAGATCGGCGAGCAGTGACAGATCTCCATCGGTCTCGACCTCGAGCACGCGCCGGTGGGAACTGTCTTTCAGTGCTCGAACGTCGCCTTCGAGGACCACGGACCCCGAGTTGATGATGGCGACGTCGTCGCAGAGGTCCTCGACGAGATCCAACTGGTGGCTGGAGAAGACCACGGCCGCCCCGGCGTCTGCTCGCTCCCGCAGGAGGGCCGACATGGTCTCCACGCCGAGCGGATCGAGGCCGCTGAAGGGCTCGTCGAGCACGATCAGTGCGGGGTCGTGGACCAGAGCGACGGCGAGCTGGATTCTCTGCTGATTGCCGTGTGAGAGGTTCTCGAGCGGTTCTCCCGAGCGATCCGCGAGACCCAGCCGGTCGAGCCATGCCGCTGCTGCAGCTGCGCCGTCCTGGCGTGACATGCCGTGGAGAGTGGCGAAGTAGGTGAGTTGCTCACCGACCTTCATGCGGCGGTAGAGACCCCTCTGCTCCGGCATATACCCGAAGCCGAGCCGGTCCGATGGGGCCACCGGACTCCCCTGCCAGGTCACCTCTCCGGCATCGAGGCGTACCAGGCCGAATATCGCCCTCATCGCGGTGGTCTTGCCCGCCCCATTTGGGCCGAGGAATCCGAGGATTCTCCC
>JBFGRR010000140.1:0-4845 GCA_041567215.1 Acidimicrobiia bacterium
CCGTGGCGAAGCACATCCGTGAGCAGTCGCCCCGTCTCCTCGGATGCGATCACGACGACCCAACTCGACGAGTGGATCGGCACCGCTCCTGCCGGTGCGACGCGGGGGAACTCGAGGGTGAATCCAACCACGGAGCCTTCCCCCAGCGTGCTCGACATCTCGACGGACCCGCCCATCAACTCGACCACGAGCCTCGCGATCGACACACCCAAGACGCTCACGCCGGGGCCGGCATTCCCGAACGGGAGGAAGGCCTCCTCCAATTCCTCCGGAGTCATCCCCCCGCTCGTGTCCCTCACAGCGAAGCGCACCGCCACCGCACCGGGATCCTGGCTCACCACCTGGGCACCCACCTGCACCCTGCCCCGCTTGGTCCATGCCACCGCGTTGGCGATGAGATGGGTCAGGACCTGCCGCAGTCGGGCGGGATCGCCCACCAGGTCGGTCGGCAGACCGGTGAGACCGTGGACCGTCAGCTCGAGATCGCGGTCCTCGGCCAAGAATGCCACCGCCTTGACTGCCTCTTGGATGGTGTCTGGAAGCCGGAACGGCACCTTGTGGAACTGGAGGGTGCCCGAGGCCAGCTCGGCTGCATCGAGAAGGTCACCGACGATCCCCGAAAGCGCATCGGCGGCCGATTCGATCGAGAGCAGCTGGGCTCTGACCTCCTCGAGGTCATCCGAGCCGAGAGCAAGCTGAACGGATCCGGACACGGTCATGATGGGAGTCCTCAACGCGACCCCGATCGTTCGCAATGCCTGTCCGACCGCTTCTTCGACGAAAGGTGAGCTCACCAATCCATTCTCGCCTCGCCGTCGAGCCAATGCACGGACCCGCCTAACCTGACCCGCCCGTGAACAAGGCCACCGCCACTCTGTTGATCATCTGTCCCGACCGGCCCGGGCTGGTTGCGTCCGTTTCGACATTCCTGTTCGAGGAGGGCGCCAACATCCTCCACGCCGACCAGCACGTGGATCAGGAGGAGAACCTGTTCCTGCAGAGGGTGGAATTCGAAACCGACGGGATCGACCTGGACGAGTTGGAGGCCCGCTTCGGTGCCATGGCCGGACCCATGGGCATGCGGTGGAGCCTGCGCAGGTCGACGCGTGATACGAAGGTGGCCATCCTCGTGTCACGCCAGGGACACTGCCTAACCGATCTCCTCGCCCGCTGGCAGATGGAGGAGCTGTCCGGCCACCCCGTGGCGGTCATCTCCAACCACCCCGAACACGAGGACCTCGTCACCCACTTCGGACTCCCCTATCACCACCTCCCGGTGACCCAGGAGACCAAGGCCCTCCAGGAGGGCCGTGTTCTCGAGGTCCTCGAGGACGTGGGAGCCGACCTGATCATCCTGGCCCGCTACATGCAGATCCTCTCGCCTGGATTCGTCGAGCGCTACCCGAACAGGATCATCAACATCCACCACTCGTTCCTCCCCGCATTCGCGGGCGGTCGCCCGTATCACCAGGCACACGAGCGGGGTGTGAAGGTCATCGGGGCGACCGCTCACTATGTGACCGCCGAGCTGGACCAGGGCCCGATCATCGACCAGGACGTCACCCGGATCAGCCATCGCGACTCGGTCCCTGATCTCGTCCAGAAGGGTCGCGACCTCGAGAAGGTGGTCCTGGCCCGCGCCGTTCGCGCCCACCTCGAGAATCAGATCCTCGTCTATCGCAACCGGACGGTCGTCTTCGCCTGATCGGTAAACCTCACCGCCCGCCCAGGCGAGTCATGAGTGGGCTGGGACCACGACCAGGACGGAGGAGACCATGAGGAAGGCCACGGCTTTCATCGCCGGATTCGCGGCAGTCTTGATCGCCGGAGCGGCGGTTGCCCAGATCGGCAGCGCACCGGCGTTCGATGTGGCCGGGGAACAGGCAGTCGAACTCACCGAGCCCGAACCCATCAAGACCGAGCCCATCAGCCAGCCCAAGACCGAGCCCTGGGAGAAGGTCACCGACAAACCTGTCGAAGAGGCCTCCCAGCCCGAAGAGCCGGCGCAGAAGGAAGAACCCAAAGAGGCGGAGGAGCCCAAACCCGCCGCAGACGAGAAGGACTCCGAGCAGCCGGCCGACAAGCCCACCGACAAGCCGGTCGAGGAGCCCAAGGACACCACCCCGCCTCCCATCGCCATCATCTCTCCCGCCAACGGCCAGGTGTTCGAGACAAAGACGGTCCGGTTCAAGGGCGAGACCGAGCCCGGCGCCCGGGTGTTCGCGGGCGAGTACGAAGCCGATGTCGACGACACGGGCCACTGGTCGATCGTCCTGGTGCTCAATCCCGGCGGCAACCTGGCGACATTCAAGGCGGTCGATGCCGCAGGAAACGTCGCCAAGGCGAGCGTCGAGGTGTTCTGGCGAACCGAGAAGGTCGAAGAGAAGGACTGGCAGTTCACCGCCAACCAGCAATACGGGTCCTGTGGCGAAGACATCCCCTATGACGTCTTCTGGGGCACCGGCAAGCCGGGAAGCTCGATCCTCGTGCTGTCGGAGTTCGGCTCGGCGGACACGAAGATCAACGAGAAGGGACACTGGGAAGTGAAGGTCCTCTTCAAGGAGGCGCCAGTCGGAAAGACCTTCCTGGTGAAGGTCAAGGACGCCTTCGGAAACTTCAAGAAGTTCGAGTTCACCCGAACCGGCTGAGGGGGGATCTACAGAGCGAGCTCGGCGATGGTCCTCAACGTGTGCACATCGAGAGATGCCACGGCGAGGGCCGTCGCCCGGCTCTCCCTCCACACCTCGAGGCGATCGCGGATCGCCTCGCGGGGACCGATCAGCGAGACCTCATCCACCAACGCATCGGGCACAGCCGCGGTCGCCTCCTCCTTCCGGCCGGCCAGGTACAGATCCTGTATGCGGTTCGCAGCCTCCTCGTACCCGTACCGGCATGCCAGGTCGTGGTAGAAGTTCCGGCCCCTGGCTCCCATCCCGCCGACATAGAGGGCGATCATGGGTCTGACGTGATCCCTGGCATGGCCGATATCGTCGCCAACCGACGCCTGAACGGTGGGAACCACGTCGAAGTGAGCCCTGCTGCTCTTCGCCCGTCCCTCGTCGATCCAAGGGCCGAACACCTCCGGGGCGCGCTCCGGCGAGTAGAAGACCGGGAGCCATCCATCAGCGATCTCGGCGGTGAGTCGAACGTTCTTCGGTCCTATCGAGGCGATGTAGACGGGGAGGTCCGGGTGGGGAACGCCGATGAGTTTCAGGGGCTTGCCGAGCCCGGTGGCGCCTTCCCCCACATAGGGGATCTGGTATTCGCTTCCTTCGAACGACACTCGCTCCTCGCGCTCGAGGATGCGGCGAACGATCTCGACGTACTCGCGGGTCCGGGTGAGCGGTTTCCCGTAGGGAACCCCATGCCATCCCTCGACCACTTGGGGACCGCTGAGGCCGAGCCCGAGGCGGAACCGCCCGCCGCTCAGGTCATCGAGGGTTGCGGCCGTCATCGCCGTCATCGCCGGTGTCCGGGCAGGCATCTGGAGGATGCCCGCTCCGATCCCGAGCGTCGTCGTCTGCGCTGCGATGGCCGCGAGCACGGTGGCCGCGTCGGCCCCGTAGGCCTCGGCCGTCCAGATGCATCTGTAACCCAGCTTCTCGGCTTCCCGCGCCAGCGCCGGGTCGCGACCCACGGCCACACCCCAATATCCGATGTTGACGTCGAGTTGCACCACGGTCTCCTATTGCTGATCGCTGATCCTAGAGAGCCGCCGCATCGCGCCTGGTCCCGGGCTTAGCTGGGCATAATGCATACATGGCCATGACGAGGTTGATCGCCCGGGGTGCCGCCGTGTGGGGCGCCGCAATCTTGGGAGAGGCCCTGTACGCGGTGCTCTACCCGGTGCCCGACATCCAGGAGTACGACGCTTCGACCGTTGCCGGCGACCAGTCGCTGCCACCGCTGCGGATCGTGGCCGTCGGCGACTCGACGCTGACCGGAGCCGCTCTGGACGACCCGCACGACATCTGGATACGCCAGCTGGCCAGACGTCTCGCCGATCGCTTCTTCGTGACGGTCGACTCGTACGCAGTGGGCGGTGCGACCAGTCGGGAGGTCCGCCGGAGTCAGCTCGACTCGGCGATTCGCGCGGCCGGCGATCTGACCTTCGTCTCAGTCGGAGCAAACGACGCGCTGAAAGGGGTGCCGATCAACACCTACGCCGCCAACCTCGACGCCATCGTGCGGGCCCTCACCGCGGCGGGAACCACGGTGGTGGTCTCGGGAGTCGGCGACCTGGGGACGATTCCCCGCCTGCTCACACCGCTCGACACGCTCATCGGAAGGCGTGGAAAGCGATTCGACCAGGTGGCAGCCGAAGTCGCTGCCCGGCACCGCGCCACCAAAGTGGACATGTGGGGCCTGACGGCCGAGAAGTTCCGCACCATGGAGGGGATATTCTCGGTGGACAGGTTTCATCCCACACGCCTGGGCCACTCGATCTGGGCGGACGCCGCCGAGATCACGGTCGAGCCTCTCCTCAGCCGGTTTGCCTGACCCCCAGCGGGGTGGCGAGCCATCCCACGATCTGGTCGTGGGGTTCCAGGGGCACTTCCTCGATGATCCACGTCTCCAAGCACACGCCGACCCGGTCGGCGTCGAGCCGCCCGAGCAGGTCGTCGTAGTAGCCCATCCCCCGTCCCAGCCGCCCCCCTCGTCGATCGAAAAGGAGGCCGGGCACCAAAACGATGTCGATGGCGGAGTCGTCTACCACGATCGAGGCCTCCGCCGGCTGTGGGAACCCGAATCGGTGCATCTCCAGCTCGGACCCGAGAGGGTGAACGGTCAGGGGTCCCTCGAACGGGGTGCGTGTCAATGCCCATTCGCAACCGGGAAGCATCG
>JBFGRR010000141.1:0-4795 GCA_041567215.1 Acidimicrobiia bacterium
CCGCGGCGTGGAAGCTCCTTGCCCGCCTCGAGTCCGGTCACAGTATCGATGACCTCTCGTCGATGCTCGGTGTCAGCCGCTACCGCGCAGCACGCGAGATCGCCGACCAGATGAGGGCCGGCCGGGTGGAGAAGGTGCCTGTCGACGTTCCCGTCGTCGCCTACGAGCCAGAACCCGCCTATGAGGCACCGGCCTGGGGCGCGCCGGCCGAGGAGCCGGTTGCGCAGGAGCCAGTCGCCGAAGAGCCGGTCGCCGAAGAGCCTGCCGTGTCGGCTCCCGTCGAGAGCGTCTGGGGCCAGTGGTCGGACGAGCCGGCCGCAGAAGTCCCGGTGTTCGAAGAGGCCGCTGCCGAGGCTCCGATCTTCACCGATCCCGAGGCGACGGAAGAGGCGCCCGCTGCTGAATACGTCGAGACCACCGACGAAGCAGAGGAGCCCGAGGAAACCCCGGCCCAAACCGACAACGGCGGAGGCTGGTGGGCGCAGACGATGGGCGAGACGACCAACGCCGATGCAGATGCGTTCCTCGAGAGCGTCTTCGGAGAACTCGAAGAGAGCGACGCCGAGACGACCGAGCCCGACCAGGGTTTTGGAGTCGGACTGTTGCGCCGGCGCCGCATGGGAGCGGTCGCTCGAGATCTGACCGACGGAGACAACTGATCCCAGCTGTCCTCGGCTCTGGATTTCGCCCCGGCCATGTGCCGGGGCGAATCGCGTCTACCGTCTCAGCCCGATGATCTGGCTGGCCGTTCTCGGATTCCTCCTCGGACCCTTCCTGCACCACCTCGGTATTCGCTTCGGGACTCGTTCGGACCTCGACCTCCCCGTCTGCCGTGAATGCTCTGCGGCCCGGCCTTGGCTCGGGTGGCGTGCCGCATGCGAGCATCGGGCACCGGGTCGGCGCGAGTTGGCGACCTCCGTGGCCTGCGCCGCCGGCTTCGGCGGGGCATGGGTGGTGGTGACGTCGGCCTGGCTGCTCCCCGCCTATCTCCTGTTCGTGATCGTGACCGTCGTCCTCGTCATCACGGATCTCGATCACAAACTCATCCCGAACCGGGTCCTCTATCCCGGTGGGGTGATCGCTGCGGCCCTGCTGGCCTCCGGGGCCGGCTTGTCGGGTCGCGCCGCGGATGTTCCACGCGCCGGGCTGGGAGGGTTGGCCTTCTTCGGACTGTTCTTCGGTGTGGCATTGGTGGCCCGGGGCGGTTTCGGGTTTGGAGACGTGAAGCTCGCGGCGCTTCTCGGCATGTTCGCCGCGTTCGACTCCTGGCGTGCCCTGCTGATCACGGTCTTCTTCACCGGGATCATCGGTGGGGTGCCTGCTCTCGTCTTGCTGGCGCTGAGGCGAGCCAAGCCTCGAGACGAGATTCCCTATGGACCGGCGATGGTGGCCGGGTCTTGGCTGGCGCTGGCGTTCTGGGAACAGTTCACCTCTTGGTATCTCGCCTGAGGGCGCCGGTAGCATCGCCGCGATGTTTCGCTATCTGACGGCTGGTGAGTCCCACGGTCCCGGGTTGGTGGCCGTGGTCGAGGGTCTGCCTGCAGGCCTGGCCTTCCGTCGTGATGAACTCGGCGATGAACTGGCGCGCCGCAGGCTCGGGTTTGGACGCGGAGCCCGGATGCGGATCGAGAGGGACGAGATCGAGGTCCTGGCCGGAGTGCGACACGGTCGCACGCTCGGTTCGCCGATCGCCGTGGTCATTCGCAACACCGAGTGGGCCAAGTGGCAGGCCGAGATGGGGTCGGACCCCGGGGAGGCGAAGCGTCCCCTGACCACCCCGCGTCCCGGGCATGCGGATCTCGCCGGGATGCTCAAGTACGACACCCACGATGCCCGTGACATCCTCGAGCGCGCCTCTGCCCGGGAGACGGCTGCGAGGACGGTCGTCGGATATCTCTCCAAGCTCCTTCTCCGGGAGATCGATGTGTCGGTGATCAGCCACGTCGTGTCCATCGGAGAGGTTCGTGCCCCGGAGGCAGCGCTTCCCACACCGGAGCACCTCGGCCGCATCGACGACTCTCCGGTGAGGGTGTTCGACCGCGAAGCGGAGGAGGCGATGATCGCCGAGATCGAACGGGCCAAGGCCGATCGAGACACGCTCGGCGGCGTGGTCGAAGTGCTGGCATATGGTCTCGTGCCGGGGATCGGGAGTCATGTGCACGGTGACCGGCGCCTCGATGCTCGCCTGGCCGAGGCATTGATGTCGATACAGGCCATCAAGGGGGTCGAGGTGGGCGACGGTTTCGAGACGGCCCGCCGACGGGGATCGCAGGCGCACGACGAGATCTACGCAGACGACGGATCCTTCGTCCGCAAGACGAACAGAGCTGGAGGGACCGAAGGCGGAATGTCGATCGGCGGTCCGCTGCGTGTCCGCGCAGCCATGAAGCCGATCTCCACCGTGATGAAGCCCCTCGACACGGTGAACGTCGCCACCGGCGAGCCCGAGAAGGCATTCAGGGAACGCTCGGACGTGGTCGCGGTGCCTGCTGCCGCCGTCGTCGCAGAACAGATGGTGGCAATCGTGCTGGCACAGGAGGCTCAACGGATGTTCAGCGGTGACACCGTGGGAGCGTTCCGGTCTGCGTGGGAGGCATACAGGGCCCGCCTCGAGCAGTTCTGATGGAGACCGGCGAGACTCTGTGGTTGATCGGGATGATGGGCGCCGGAAAGAGCACCGTCGGCAAGGAGGTCTCCGCCCGGGTCGGAACGCCTTTCGTCGACACCGATGACCTGGTGACGAAGACCAGCGGGCTCTCGATTGCCGAGTTCTGGCAACGCCGCGGAGAGGAGGCCTTTCGGGCTGCCGAAGCGCAGGTCATAGAGCGGCTGGCCGGCACCCGGACCGTGGTCGCGGCGGGAGGCGGAGCCGTGATGCGACCCACGAACGTCACCAACATGAGACAGTCGGGGCTGGTGATCTGGTTGACGGCGTCGGCAGAGGTGCTCGCCGGACGTGTGGGAGCCGGAGAAGGCCGCCCATTACTCGCAGGCGGCGAGATCGAGGAGACTCTTTCAGCTTTGATGCGGGTGCGCCATCACGCTTATGAATCCGCCGCAGATCAGATCGTCGAGACCAACGAGATGACCGTGGGCGAGGTGGCCGAGGAGGTGATCCGGCTGTGGAACCCATCCTGATCGGTGAGGGCTCCGAGGTGTTGGTTGGCAGGGGCCTGCCCGATCCACTGCTGCAGGAGAGATCGGGCCGCCAGACCGCGGCGATCTTCCACCAGGAGGCCACGCTGGGCATCGCCCGACGGGTGGCCGCCATCACGGGTGTGCGATCACCGATGATGGCTCTGCCAGACCGAGATGGCGCCAAGACGCTGGAGGCAGTGGGCGAGGCCTACGGATGGCTGGTCGACGAGAGCCTGGGACGCGCGGACACGATCATCGGCGTCGGGGGCGGGGCGGTGACCGATGTGTCGGGCTTCTTGGCGGCGACCTGGATGCGGGGTGTCGAGTCGGTTCTGGTTCCGACGACGCTGCTGGCGGCGGTCGATGCCGCGATCGGAGGCAAGACCGCAATCAACATCGGTGCAACCGTGCCGGGTGCCGGCAAGAACCTGGTTGGAGCGTTCTGGAACCCCACCAGGGTTCTCGTCGATCTCGACGTCATCGAGCAGAACCCGGCCGGTCTGATACTGGAGGGGAGCGCAGAGATCCTCAAGGCAGGTCTTCTGGGTGATGAGGCGATCGTCGCCGCCTACGGTGACCAGGGGATAGATGCGCCCCTCGAGTTCCTCATACCGCGGGCGATCGCCTTCAAGGCCGGGGTGGTCTCGGAGGATCCCCGGGAAGGCGGCCGCCGGGCGATCCTCAACTTCGGCCACACCATCGGGCATGGCATCGAGGCGGCCACCGGGATGGCCCACGGGTTCGCCGTCGCCGTCGACATGGTCGCCGAGGCGGCGATCTCGGGAACACGCCACGGATTCGACCACGAATGGCTCACCGCACTGGTCTTCTCTCTCGGGCTCCCGGTTGCCGCAGCCGGGGTCTCCGCCGACGCCGTGAGGCATTGGATGGCGCGTGACAAGAAGCGATCCGCCGATGGGACCAGGATGATCCTGCTCCGTTCGCTCGGCGATCCCGTCGTGGAGACGGTGTCGGATGAAGAGGTCGTCCATGCATTGAGGGTGATCGGGGTGGTCTGACCGCTGGCTACTGTTCGGTGTCCCGCCAAACAGGAACTCCAGAATGATCTCCACCAACGACGTCCGGCCTGGAATGGCCCTCGATCTTCCCGACGGCCTGTTCTCGATCGTCCAGTCGGAGCACGTGAAACCGGGCAAGGGCAAGGCCTTTGTGAGGATGAAGCTCAAGAACGTGGAGACCGGACAGGTCCTGGACCGTACTTTCCGCGCCGACGAGGACGTGCCCCAGGCCGTGATCGATCGACGCGACCATCAGTTCCTGTACGCCGACGATCTCGGGTTCCACTTCATGAGCATGGAGGACTACGCGCAGATCGCTCTCTCGCGGGAAGATGTGGGTGACGCCGCAAACTTCATAACCGACGGGCTTACGGTGACCTTGTCGATGTACAAGGGTCTGCCGATCGGGGTGGAGTTGCCCGCGGCGGTCGAACTCGAGGTCACCTACGCGGAGCCGGCGGTGAAAGGAAACACGGTCTCGGGAGCCACCAAGGGTGTGACCCTGGAAACCGGCCTGACCGTCCAGGTTCCACTGTTCATCGAGCAAGGCGACCGACTTCGGGTCGATACCCGCAGCGGCGCCTACCTGACCCGGGCGTGACGGAGCCCAGAGAGCTCGCCGTACAGGCGCTCTACGA
>JBFGRR010000142.1:0-4691 GCA_041567215.1 Acidimicrobiia bacterium
GGAGCTGCCAGAACTCGTCACCGGCCTCTACACGATGTCGAAGGACTATCTGGTCCAGGAGACGATCGAGCCTGCCAAGGAACTCGGCCGCTATGCAGGGTTCGGCGCCGGCGCCGGTGCGCTCTTCGCGGTCGCGGCGCTGTTGTTGGTGTTCTCTTTCTACGCCCTCATGAAGATCGTGCTCCCGGAAGGGGAGTGGTGGGTGGTGCTCGCCAGAGGGCTGACGGCCTTGACCTCTCTGGCCGCCGCCGGTGTCATTGGATGGAGGATGAGTCGATGATCACCAGGGATGACATCGAGGCCAAGGCGACCGAAGTCCAGACTGCGATCATGGAGACGAAGGCGGCCGCTCAGAACACCGCTGTCATCGCCGGCGTCGCGGTCATCGCCGTCGTGGCATTGGCGTTCTTTCTCGGCAAGCGGAAGTCGAAGCCGGGAAAGGCCGTTGTCGAGGTCTACCGGGTGCGCTGATCGGTTCGCCTGATCTCCACTTCGTCGCCTTCGCCATAGCGAACGACGAGGGACGAACCGAGAGGAACGGTCTTGCGGTAGACGAGCTCCTTCTTCTTCGCACTGGAACGCCGCCACAACCCGAAGGCGGCCAGCGCCGCCCCGGTGAGGAGCAGCTGTTGGTCACCGGTACGGGCACCTCGGAAGGCGCGTGAGATTCCGCCTGTGACCAGACCACCTGGATTCTTGATCAGCGCCATGATTCGTGGTTCTCCGGTCGGCTACGGTACACCGGCAAATGCGTAACAACCGCTTCACCCAGATCGTCATCTGGACGGTCGTCCTCGGCATGGTGCTGTCCATGGCAATCGTTGCCGCGACGCTCATCGGATGAAGGTCATCCTCCGCCACCCGACACGCGAAGTCGAGGTGAGCGACTGCAGGCGCGTCTCGGAGGTGCTGGAACGTCTCGATGTGGTTTCCGAGTCGGTCCTGGTCATCCGGGACGGAGAGCTGTTGATGGCCGGTGAGCCTGTCCGCGAATCCGACGTCATCGAGCTTCGACCAGTCATCTCAGGAGGCTGACCTTGCGGTGCAGGGTCTGTCGGGAGAAGGCCGCCATCGAGGTGCGCCGTCACAACGCCGCGTTCTGCAAGGACCATTTCATAGAGCATTTCCGGAGGCAGGTGGAGCGAGCCATCCATGACCACGAGATGTTCGCCCAGTCCGATCGCCTCCTGCTGGGCGTCTCGGGCGGGAAGGACAGCCTCGCCCTTTGGGACGTGCTCACGGAGCTCGGATACGAAGCCGACGGCGTCTACCTGGATCTGGGAATCACCGGCTACAGCCCCGACGGTCTGGCGCACAGCCGGACCTTCGCCGAGGGGCGAGGGCTCCGACTCTCGGTGGTCGATCTGCAGGCTCGATTCGGTTTCTCCGTCCCACAAGCCGCCGGAGCTTCGCGGCGCAGCCCGTGCTCGGCGTGCGGACTGTCGAAGCGCTACATCCTCAACAAGGTGGCGCTCGACGGGGGATACGACGTGCTGGTGACCGGGCACAACCTCGACGACGAAGCGGCGACGCTGTTCGGCAACGTCATGAGGTGGGAGACCGAGTATCTCGGCCGCCAGCGACCGTTGCTCGAAGCGGGAGAGGGCCTGGTCAGGAAGGCCAAACCGCTCATCAGGTTGGCGGAACGCGAGACCGCCGCCTATGCGGTGCTGTCCGGCATCGAGTATGAGATCGAGGAGTGTCCGATGGCCGGCGGCAACACCATCAACCGGCAGAAGGAATGGCTGGCGCGATTGGAAGAGGAGTCGCCGGGAACCAAGACACGGTTCGTGCAAGGATTCTTCGAGCGGGCTGCGGCCCGGTTCGACGAGCCCGAACCGATCGAGCTGGCAGCCTGCGAGCGGTGCGGGCAGGCCACGACCTCCACCCTCTGTGCTTTCTGCCGGCTCAGCGAAGTAGCCGGGGGTCAGGGATGACGAGGCCGCTCGAGTTCGGCCAGATGGTGTTGCTGATCGATGACAAGGGGCGCCACTACCTGGTCAAGCTCGTCGAGAGATCCACCTTCCAGTATCACCGGGGAAACCTGCCCCACGAGGACATAATCGCCGCGGGCGACGGTGGAGCGGTCACCGCGTCCTCCGGCGGCATGCTCAGGGTGCTGCGGCCGAGGCTTCGCGACTACATCCTCAAGATGACTCGCGGCGCCCAGGTGGTCTATCCAAAGGACATCGGGTCGATCCTGGTCTGGGCCGATGTGGCGGCTGGGATGACCGTGCTCGAGGCCGGGACCGGGTCGGGGGCGCTGACCACCGCTCTGCTCAGAGCGGTTGGACCGACCGGACGGGTGGTGACGGTGGAGCGTCGCGACGATCACGCCCGAACCGCCCACAAGACGCTCACGCGTTGGTTCGGCGAGATTCCGGACAACCTGGAGATGAGATCGGGCGAAGTCGAAGAGGTGTTGGTCGAGGTGGCTCCCGAACGCATCGTTCTCGACGTTCCCGAACCCTGGCATGCGGCTCGGATCGCCGCCGAACACCAGGAACCGGGTGGCGTTCTCTGCTGCTACCTGCCCACCGTCCCCCAGATCCAGACCCTGGTGGAGACGCTCGAGGAGACCGGGGCATACGAAGACACCGATGTGTTCGAGACCATGGAGCGAACCTGGAATGTCTCGGGGCGCTCGGTCAGGCCAGGCCATCGGATGATCGGACACACCGGCTTCCTGGTGACTTCACGCCGGGTCCAACGTAGAGAGGGCGGTCCGTAGACCGCCCTCAACACTCGAGATCCGGCCGACTCACGGCTCGATGAAGATGCACTCGCCGGGACACTCCTCGGCGGATTCGATGGTGATGTCTTCCTGACCGGCAGGAACCACGGCGAGACCTGCGGCACCCTCCGGGTTGCCCTCGGCGGCCGCGTAGATCTTCGAGCCTTCGCGGACATAGGCGAGGCCGTCGTCGAGCAGCACGAACACATCCGGTGCGATTTCTTCACACAGGCCGTCGCCCGTGCACAGATCCTGGTCGATCCAAACCTTCATTGAAACTCCTAGGGAGACCGTCGGCGGCAGTGTAGACCGACGCCGGAGTCATCAGAACCCACCGAAAAGAGACCCCCGGCGAAGCTCGCATCCATTCGTATACTGCGCGGAGGACCGCCAGCGCCCGGAGGAAAGACCAGTGGTTGATCGAGGCATCGGAAGCGACGACCAGTCGGCACTGCGACGGACGATCTCGGCGTTGGAGACCGAGGTCGATGCCCTCCGCAGCCGGCTTCGGGACGCGCCGACCCGAATCTCCGATCTCGAGCGCAGGCTCGACGACACCTCCTCCCAGCTTCAGGGAGCGCTCGCCAAGAACGAACGGCTGGCTTCTGTTCTCGAGGAAGCACGCGAACAGCTCGGTGTGCTCAGGGCCGAGGTGGAGAAGCTGACCACGCCGCCGAACGCATTCGGGACCGTGCTCGGTGTGAACGAAGACGGAACGGCCGACGTCATGCTGGGGAACCGCAAACTCCGTGTGTCCGCACAGCCCAACATCGAGGTGAAGAAGCTCCAACGCGGCCAGGAGGTGCTCCTCAACGAAGGCTCCACGATCGTCGACGTCAGAGGTTTCGACGGTCATGGGGACGTGGTGCGTGTGCGGGACAAGCTCGAAGACGGGCGCCTGGTGGTGATGGCACACGCCGACGAGGAGAGCGTGCTCTCACTCGCCGAGTCGATGGCCGATGAGTTCGTGAGGATCGGGGACTACGTACGCGTCGATCCACGAACCAACCTGGCCTACGAGAAGCTGGCTCGCCCCGAGGTCGAGGAACTGGTGCTCGAAGAGGTCCCCGACATCACCTACGAGCAGGTCGGCGGGCTCAAGTCGCAGATCCAGGAGATCCGCGACGCCGTGGAACTCCCGTACCGGCACAAGGACCTCTTCAACGAATACGGGCTGGTGCCGCCCAAGGGCATCCTCCTGTACGGCCCGCCCGGCTGCGGCAAGACGCTCATCGCCAAAGCCGTGGCGAACAGCCTGGCCATCGCCGTGTCCGAGCGCATGGGGAGACCGGAGGCGCGCTCCTACTTCCTGAACGTCAAGGGCCCGGAGCTGCTCAACAAGTGGGTTGGCGAGACCGAGCGCCAGATCCGCCTCATCTTCCAGCGGGCCAAAGAGAAGTCCGACGAAGGGCTGCCCGTGATCGTGTTCTTCGACGAGATGGACTCGCTGTTCCGCACCCGCGGATCGGGCATCTCCTCCGACGTCGAGTCGACGATCGTTCCCCAGCTCCTATCGGAACTCGACGGCGTGGAGTCCCTCAAGAACGTGATCGTGATCGGTGCATCCAACCGTGAAGACCTGATAGATCCGGCGGTTCTCCGCCCGGGACGCCTCGACGTGAAGATCAAGATCAACCGCCCGGATCGTGAGGCGGCAAAAGAGATCTTTCACATCTATCTCGACTCCGACGTGCCGCTCGACCCCGAGGAGGTGGCTGCGGCCGGCGGGGACCAGAAGGCGATGCTCGACGCGGCCATCGAGGCGACAGTTGCAGAGATGTATGCCGAGACCGAGGAGAACCAGTTCCTGGAGGTCACCTACGCGAAGGGCGAGCGCGAGATCTTCTACTTCAAGGACTTCGCCAGCGGAGCGATGATCGAAAACATCGTCTCGCGCGCGAAGAAGCGGGCTGTCAAGCGGACCATCGACCACGAGGAGCGCGGCATCAAGCTCGAC
>JBFGRR010000143.1:0-4662 GCA_041567215.1 Acidimicrobiia bacterium
GTGAGAACGGTCGCCGTGCTCAGCGGCTGACGGACCCGCAGAGAGTGCTGCTTGCGGAGCGAATGGCCCAACTGGACGACCTCTCGCACCGTGGCGATCGACGCCTCGAGGCCGGTGTCGATCAGCGACGCGTCGGCTTCCGGAAAGTCGCAATGGTGCACCGAGCGGGGGGCGGCGGGGTCGAGCGAGGCCACCAGGTCTTGGTAGATCCGCTCGGTTATGAACGGCAGCACCGGCGCAAGCACCTTTGCGAATGTGGTCAGCACCTCGTAGAGCGTGGCGAAAGCGGAGAGCTTGTCCAGGTCGTCGGCGGTGCGGGTTCGCCAGAATCGGCGCCGCGACCGGCGCACATACCAGTTGGTCAGATCGTCGATGAAGCCCAGTGTTGGCGGAATCACGTCGTACAGGTAGTAGCCCTCCATCCGCCGGTTGACCGAGTCGATGAGGCTCTGGAGCGAGCTGAGGATCCAACGGTCCATCTCGGACCGGTCCCCGGCCGCAGGAGCCCTCTCTATGTCGGAGAGGGTGATGCCGTCGGCCTCTGCATAGGTGGTGAAGAACGAGTAGGCGTTCCACAGCGGCAGGAGGACCGACCTGACGACATCGCGGACGCCGTCGCGTGTGAACCGGAGGGGCTCGGCCCGGAGCACGGGAGAGTTGATCAGGAAGGCTCTGAGTGCGTCGGCTCCGAACTCCTCGAAGACCTCGGCCGGGTCGGGGTAGTTGCGGAGGCTCTTCGACATCTTCCGGCCGTCCTCGGCGAGGATCATGCCGTTCACCACGCAGTTCCGGAACGACGGCTGGCCGAACAGGGCGGTGGAGAGCACATGCAGGGTGTAGAACCAACCCCGGGTCTGGTCGAGGCCCTCGGCGATGAACTGGGCCGGGAACGAAGCCTCGAACCTCTCTTTGTTCTCGAACGGATAGTGGAACTGGGCGTAGGGCATCGACCCGGACTCGAACCAGCAGTCCAAAACCTCGGGGACCCGGACCATCGTGCCGCCGCACCTCTCGCACGGCCAAGTGATCGGATCGACGATGTGCTTGTGGAGATCATCTGGCCGCTGACCCGACCTCGCCTCCAACTCGTCTAGCGAGCCGATGCACTCGGCGTGCGCACACTGGTCGCACTCCCAGACCGGGATACAGGATCCCCAGTACCGGTTCCGGCTTATCGCCCAATCCCGCGCGCCTTCGAGCCAGTTTCCGAAGCGCTTGCCTCCGACGTGGTCGGGTACCCAGTGGATGTCGTCGTTGATGCGCGCCGCTTCGCTCTTGAAGCTCTCCACCTTGACGAACCAGGTCGGTATCGCCTTGTAGATGAGTGGCGTGTCGGTGCGGTAACAGAAGGGGTAGGAGTGCCGGATGCTCTCGTTGCGGACGAGGATCCCTTTCTCCTTGAGCAGGCCGAGGAGGACGGAGTCGGCGTCCTTGATGTTCATGCCTGCCACCTCGGGCACGGCCTCGGTGAAACGGCCTTCCAGGTCCACCGGATCGACAAGGACGTCGAGTCCCGCCGCCTGCAGCGCGAAGAAGTCGGCTTCGCCATAGGCCGGAGCCATGTGGACCAGTCCGGTGCCATCCTCGGTGTTGACGTCGTCGGAACCGATCACCCTGAATGCGCCCCGATCGCGTTCCTCGCCGAAGTGGTCGAATGGAGGCAGGTAGGAGACCCCGAGGAGATCTGTGCCGGATGCGGTGGCGACCGTTTCCGGTGACTCCTTCCAGTACGAGGACACACGGTCCTTGGCGATCCAGAATCGGCTGCTTCCGACCTCGACGGCCACGTAGTCGATCTCGAGGCCCACCGCCACGGCGAGGTTGCCCGGAAGCGTCCACGGCGTGGTCGTCCAGACCAGCAGGTGATCGCCTGCCCTGACCGGACCGGAGGACTCGAGGACTTCCAGCTTCAGGGTGATCGAAGGGTCGTCGACGTCGCGGTAGCCGCCCAGGTTCACCTCGAAGTTGGACAGGGGAGTGGTGGCGCCCCAGCTATAGGGCAGCACCTTGAAGGCCTTGTAGATCAGGCCCTTCTCCCACAACTGCGAGAACACCCACCAAACGCTCTCCATGAAGGAGAGGTCCATGGTCATGTAGTCGTCTTCCATGTCTACCCAACGGCCCACCCTGCGCACCATGTGCTCCCACTCGCCGGCGGTGTGCTCTACGAGTGCGCGGCAGCGCTCGTTGAACCGGTCGATGCCGTATTCGGCGATCTGCTTGGGACCGGAGATGCCGAGGTCCCTCTCGACCTCCATCTCGACGGGCAGGCCGTGGGTGTCCCATCCGAAGCGGCGTTCGACGCGATATCCGCGCATCGTCCAGTAACGGGGGACGACGTCTTTGATGACGCCGGCGAGGATATGCCCGTAGTGGGGGGAGCCGTTGGCGAAGGGCGGTCCGTCGTAGAAGACGTACTCGCGGTCGGCGGGCCGCATACGAACCGACTCGGCGAAGGCATCGATTTCGTCCCACAACTCGAGGACCGTGTGGTCGAGCGCGGGCAGGTCGACCCGGTGGTCCACCTTCTTGAAATCGGAATCGGACACGACAGCTCCTGCTTTTGGACGGGGGATGGTACCCAAGGGGCCGGGACACCCCTTCCTGTTTCCGGCGCTGGCAGAATGCCCCGGTGACTCCCTGGGTCCGGACGAGCGAATCGGGGTCGAGCATCGAGGTCTGGGTGGTGCCCGGGGCCAGCCGAACCTCGGTCGATGGGCGGCATGGCGACCACCTCACGGTGCGGGTGTCAGCCCCGCCGGAGCGGGGTAGGGCCAATGACGTGCTCGTGGAACACCTCGGATCCCTGCTCGGCGTCGAGGTGAGGATCGTCGCCGGACAGGGATCGCGACACAAGCGGCTGGAGGTCTTGGGCCTGCCACCAGGCGAAGTGGTCCGCCGATTGTCGGAGTGAGGCAGGCCGACTGGTATCCTGCCTCGCCCCTAGAGGTGGATTGATGGTTCGGTCGCTTGCGAAATCGACGCTGAAGAAGTTCGAGGAGATGCTGCTCGGTGAGCAGGAGCGTCTCGCCTCGCTGCTCGAAGAGCACCAGCGCGAACTCGAAGAAGCCCGCATGACGGAGACCTCCGCCGACCGGAGCCCTGATCCGGGTTCTGCCGAGGCAGGGTCGATGAAGTTCGAGTACGAGAAGGAACTCTCGATCGAACGGAACACCGCCGACCTCCTGGCCAAGGTGGAGCACGCCCTCAAGCGGGTCGCCGATGGCACCTACGGAATATGCGAGTCGTGTGAGCAGGCCATTCCGGTGGCGCGGCTCGAGGTGCTTCCGTACGCGACGACCTGCGTGTCGTGCGCCCAGAAGGCGTGAAGCGCCGCCTGGCGATAGCGGTAAGCACGGCGACAGCGCTGGTCATACTCGACCTGGTCACCAAGCGGGTCGCGGGCGCGTCCTTCCGCGGCGAGGAACTCACCGTCATACCGAAGGTCCTCTCCTTCACCTTCATCGAGAATCCCGGCTCCGCCTTCTCGCTCTTCCGCGGCGGCGGGCAGGTGTTCGCCATCGCAGCGCTCGTCGCGGTGGTCGCCGTTCTGGTGACCCTGCGAAACCCCCACACCGACCTGGAGACCGTTGGCTTCGGGCTGATCATGGGCGGCGCATTGGGGAACTTCGTGGACAGGATGGCTCGCGGTCCGGGTCTCTTCGACGGCACCGTCATCGACTGGATCCGGTTCCCCAACTTTCCGGTGTTCAACCTGGCCGACTCCGGACTGACCATCGGGGTGGCGCTGCTCTTCGTGGCCATGTGGCGCCAGCGAGGTCGAGAGGCGTGAGACACGAGATCGGCCCCGATCTGGAGGGGAGCCGGCTCGACAAGGCGGTTGCCTCTCTTGCGGGCATCGGGCGCGCCGAGGCGAGGCGGATCGTCGATGCCGGCCTCGCGAGGGTGGATGGAGTCGCCGGCTCAGGCCGGCAAAAGGTCACCGAAGGCCAGGTGATCGAGTTCGAGATGCTCGATCCCGAACCCCTGCTCGTGGCCGAGGACGTCGCCTTCTCCGTACTTCATGCCGACGGGGCGATGATCGTGGTGGACAAACCTGCGGGACTGGTCGTGCATCCTGGGGCGGGCCGCCAGTCGGGCACGCTCGCCGCGGGCCTACTCCACCGCTATCCGGAGATCGAGGGTGTGGGTGACCCCGGCCGCTGGGGGATAGTGCACCGCCTCGACAAGGACACGTCGGGGGTGATGGTGGTGGCCAGGACCAAGGAGGCGCATCGCAAGCTGTCGGCGGCCATCCGCCGGCGCGATGTCAAGCGGACCTACAGGACCCTCGTGCTCGGGAGGGCACCTGCGATCAGGGGAACGGTGGACGCTCCGATCGGCATCGACCCTTCCCGACCGTCGAAACGCAAGGTGATGTCAGACGGGAAGCCCTCGGTGACCCACTATCGGGTCGTCGAGGAGTGGGATGCCGTTTCGCTGCTGGAAGTCGATCTCGACACGGGGCGCACACATCAGATCAGGGTCCACATGAGCGCGATCGGGCTTCCGGTCGTCGGCGACAGGGTCTACGGGAGGCCCGGACCAGTGGACTCCCCGCGCATGTTCCTGCACGCGGCGCGTCTGGCGTTCCGACACCCACTCGATGACGTGGATGTGGAGTTCGAGTCTGCGCTGCCTGCAGATCTGGCGTTGGTGCTA
>JBFGRR010000144.1:0-4661 GCA_041567215.1 Acidimicrobiia bacterium
CGATGATCTCGGATCCGGGATCGACGCCATAGGCCACGAACCGGTAGTACTGGCCCGAGAAGTTCACAGGCGAGCCGTGAGTGAGATGGCCGCCCTGATCGAGGCGCATCCCCAGGACCTTGTCACCCGGCTCGAGAAGGGACAGGTAGACACCCATGTTCGCCTGGGCGCCGGAGTGCGGCTGGACGTTGGCGTGTTCGGCCTCGAACAGGGACTTGGCCCGTTCGATGGCGAGGTTCTCGATCTCGTCCACCACCGAGCAACCTTCGTAGTACCGCCGTCCCGGATACCCCTCCGCGTACTTGTTGGTGAAGACAGACCCGCTGGCGGCCATCACGGCCGGGGAGGCGAAGTTCTCCGATGCGATCAGATGGATGTGGGAGTTCTGTCGCTCGAGATCGCGCCGGATCAAACCGGCAACCTCTGCATCGACGGACTCGATTGGGGCTGAATCGATCATGGCTGGACTCCGGAGTCGGCTGGCGTGAACGCTAGTGAGCCCGGCCGATGGCCGGGCTCACAGCTGTCGAACCTGGTCGGTTCACTTGATGGCGTCGCCGGTGTCCTTGTCGAAGAAGTGCATCTTCATCGAATCGACCACGAGGGTCGCCTCGCGGCCCGGCGTCGGAGCATGGTCCGCATCGACACGGGCCGTGAACTTGGTGTCGGAGCCGAGCGTCTCGGGATCGGTGCCCTCGTCTTCGAGGAGCTCCCTGAGCTCGGCGGTGATCACCGGAGGCGAGGGCTTGGTGAAGTGCACGAAAGCCTCAGAACCGAGCTGTTCCACGAGATCCGTGTGGATCGTCATGGTCTTGCCCTCCGTGTCACTTCCGGCCGCCGCGAGGATCTCGAACGACTCGGGTCGAATCCCGATCACGATCTCGCGACCCTTGTAGTTGGCGAGGCCCGTGCGCTCGGCCAGACGGGCTTGCGAAATCCGCACCTTGGCATCGGCGAAGTTCACATAGACCTGGTCGCCCTCACCGGAGATCGAGCCGTACACGAAGTTCATCGACGGCGAGCCGATGAACCCGGCAACGAACAGGTTGGCGGGATCGTCGTAGAGCACCCTCGGGGTGTCGATCTGCTGGAGGTTCGACTCGGTGCCGCGGATCTTGCGGAGGACCGCCACCCGGTCGCCCATGGTCATCGCCTCGACCTGGTCATGGGTGACGTACAGGGTCGTGGTCCCGAGCCTCGAGTGGAGGATTCCCAATTCGGAGCGCATCTGCACGCGAAGCTTGGCGTCGAGGTTGGAGAGTGGCTCATCCATCAGGAAGGCCGAGGGCTCGCGGACGATGGCACGGCCCATTGCCACACGCTGACGCTGGCCTCCGGAAAGGGCCTTTGGCTTGCGCTCGAGGTACTCGGAGATCTCCAACACCTTGGCCGCCTCTTCGACACGACGCTTGATGTCGTCCTTGCCCATCTTCCTGAGCTTCAAGCCGAAAGCCATGTTGTCGAAGACGGACATGTGCGGATAAAGGGCGTAGTTCTGGAAGACCATGGCGATGTCGCGATCCTTTGGCGACACGTCGTTGACGACCCGGTCGCCGATCTTCAAGGCACCCTCGGTCACCTCTTCGAGGCCCGCCACCATCCGCAGAAGGGTCGACTTGCCGCAGCCCGAAGGCCCGACCAGAACGACGAACTCCCCGTCGTTGATGTGGATGCTGACGTCGGAAACGGCTCGGGCTCCACCCGGGTACACCTTTCCGACTGTGTCGAATGAGATCGAGGCCATAACACTTCCTCCGGAGACTCGCCCTGTGGCGGCATCGAACTTAGCATGTCGCTACAAGCACGGTTGGAGAGTCAGTGTCGAGATCGATCGTCATAACCGGTGGAACGGGCGGACTGGGTACTGCGCTCGCTCAACTCCTGTTGGATGCCGGCGACCGGGTCGCCATCACCTACCTGCTCCCCGAGGAGGCCGCGCGCTTCGAGGAGGCCATCGGCCTCGACGAGTCGAAGGTGATGCTGAGGCGCGTCGATGCGACCAGCACCGAACCCATGAAGGACTTCATGGGCGAAGTCGCCTCGGCGTGGGGAGCAATCCAGGGCGTTGCCGCCCTGGTTGGGGGCTGGGCAGGCGGGCGCGACGTGGAGACGACCGACGATGTTCGCTTCGAGCGGATGATCGACCTCAACCTTCGATCTGCATTCACCACGGTGCGAGCCGCCATCCCCTACCTGAAAGATGCGCCGTACGGCCGGATCGTCATGGTCGGTAGCCGTTCCGCACTCGACAACCCGGCAGGTCAGGCCGCCTTCAACATGTCCAAAGCCGGCGTGATGGCCCTGGGGATGTCGGTTGCGGCCGAACTCAACGCCACCAACGTGTCCACCACGGTCTTGGTGCCGTCCGTCATCGACACGCCGGCCACCCGCCGCGCCCTCCCCTTCGCCGACTACGTGGATTGGCCCACGCCTGACGAGATCGCCCTGGTTGCCAAGTTCCTCCTGTCCGAAGAGGCCGGGGTCATGAACGGAGCCCTCGTCCCCGTCTACGGAAAGGCCTGACCGAACGGGCCGTCAAGCGCTCGGAGCTGCGAAACCGCCGGCGTCGAACCAGGCCCGCAGGAGCTCGAAGCCCTCGTCCAGGCTGACCGCCGGTTCCCAATCCAAAGCCGCCCGGGTCGCTCGCTGGTCGAACCAATGAGCCGTACCCAGCTGCTCGGCGAGCACGCCGGTCATGGGAGGGTCGTCCTGTCGTCCAAGGCCGCTCCAGATCCGCTCTGCCGCCAGGCCACCGATGCGGGCCACCTGGAAGGGCAGCCTGAGCCTGGGCACTTCCAGACCGGCAGCCATGACGATGCGGTTCAACATCTCTCTCACCGGCCGGGGCTGCCCGTTGCTCACCACCAACGCGCGCCCTGCCACCGCCTGCGAATGATCCAGCGCGGCCACCAGGGCGTCGACTGCGTTGTCGATGTAGGTGGTGTCCACCAGGGAACACCCCGAGCCAACGATGGCGAGGCGCCCCGCCCGCGCACGGGCGACTATCCGCCCCACCAGTTGCCGGTCTCCTGGACCCCACACCAGGTGCGGCCTGATCGCCACCACCGACAGCTCACTCGAATTCGCTCCAAGCGCTATGAGCTCGGCCCTGGCCTTGGTCCTCGCGTAGTGACCCCGGGCACGATCCGGATCCGCCGCTCCGGCTGGAGCTCCGACCAGCGAGCGGCCGCTATGGGCCACCGAGGGGGTGGACACGTGCACCAGACGTTGCGCACCGATCTCGCGAGCCCTCTCAACGACGTTGCGGGTCCCCTCGACGTTGGCGGCCTCGAAATCCTCCCGGCTGCCGACCGCCGACACCCGGGCGGCCAGATGGACCACGGCATCCACGCCTTTCATCGCCGCCGCGACGGCGGCGGCGTCAGCCACATCCCCGAGGTGCTCTCTGGCGGCGAGACCGCTCGGACGGCGCTGAAGGACTGTGACGCCGTCACCGCGCTCGAGTAGCCGACCGACCAGCCCCCGCCCGATGAGGCTGGTGGCCCCGGTCACGAGGACCCTCACAGCCGCCCGACCCGTCCGCCGGCCAACACCCGCTCGGCCCAACGCGCCACCCGCGAACGATCGACCTTCGAGTTGTGCCGCCGGTCCACGGGCAGAGAGCCGGCGACCAGCACGGCAGCCACATCGACCCGGCCGGCGACCGCACGAACCTCGTCGGCCAGCTTCTCTGGAGCGAGACCGGGACGGAGGTCTGCGTCTGGTACCACGACGACCACCACCACCTGTGCCCCGGGCGGTCCGACGCCCACGACAGCCGCACTCTCGACCGCCTCGAGTTCGCCAACGGCGTGTTCGACGCCAACCGGGGTCACCGGACCGTGTTCCGTCGTCACGATGTGGCCCATACGGCCCTCGATCCACAGCCGGCCCTCTGCATCGAGGTGCCCGACATCACCGGTGCGATGCCAGCCAGGCGGCTGGGAGGCGGCGTGCTCGGTGACCCAGAGCTTGTCGTAGCCATCCCGCATGTGGGAAGCGCGAACACATACCTCTCCGACCACGGCGGCGTCTCGGGTCAGCGGCGCCGTCGCCGCGCCTGACGGGTCGAGCGGGCTGATCGCCACGTCCACGCCGGACACCGGCCTTCCCACGCACACGCCGTCACCCGCACCCGCCTCGTCGATCTCGACCAGAGAGGCGTCCGCGACCGGCAAGACCTCGGTCATCCCGTATGGAGTGTGGATCTCGGCGTTCGGCATCACCGACCGGATGCTGCGCAGGATTCCCACCCCGACCGGGGCTCCCGCCGACATCACGAGCCGAACCTGCCCGAGAGCTCCCCTGAGAGAAGGGGATACCTCACCGTCCGTCGCCGCGACGTTGGCGAGGGCGGCAGGCGACGCGAACACCAGCGTGGCGTCCAAAGCCGAGATGGCCGAGGCGAGCGCCGTACCGGTCAGGCTGCCCGGCTTGGTGACCTCCATGTCGGGGATCACCGAAGCTATTCCCATCGAGGGGCCGAAGAGGGAGAACGGACCGAACGCGGCGACGAGTCGATCCGACTCCCGGATCCCATCCCGACCCATCAGGGCATCACGCTGCGCCTGCATCTGGTGATGCCGGTAGACGACTCCCTTGGCCGGCCCGGTCGCACCCGAGGTGAAACCCACGGCAGCGACGTCGCGCGGCGACGGCGC
>JBFGRR010000145.1:0-4661 GCA_041567215.1 Acidimicrobiia bacterium
CGTAGGCACCGAACGGCGACAGGCGAATGTCCACTGGATCACGATACGCCGCACCGTGCAGATAGGTCGAAATCGACGTTCGAGCGGAGGGGAGGAACCAGTCGCCCGCCGCTCTCACCGCGCCGGCCACCACCACGACTTCGGGATCGAGAACCGCAACCTGATCTGCGATCAGCCGGCCCAACCTCTCCCCGAAGGCCGAAAGCTCCGTCTGGGCCGGTTCGTCGCCCCGTTCGGCAGCCGCCACCAGATGAACCGCGGTGGCGGCAGCGCCTCCGGCCTCTTCGTAGACGAGCCCTCTTGGATCGTGTGCTGCTAGCCGCTCGGCGGCACCATCCAGCACCGGGCCTGCCACGAGGGTCTCCCAGCATCCCGATCGGCCACAGGCGCAAGGGAGATGCCCGCCCCGAGCCTTCACGTGGCCGACCTCCCCGGCAAACGACCGACCCCGGTAGATCTCGCCGTCAACCGCGATCGCAGCGCCGATTCCTGTTCCGAGAGTCAGGACGAGCGCCGAATCGACGTCTTGCGCGGCACCCGCTCGCAGCTCTGCCAGTGCCGCCATGTTCGCGTCGTTGTCCACCACCACGGGCAGGCCCAGCTCGGCGCTCAGGTCGGCTGCACGGGGCATGTCCGTGCCGGAGAGGTGCGGGCCCCAGACCAGGCGTCCCTCCGGCCACCGGACCAGGCCCGCCAGCCCGACACCCAACACATCGACAGCGCCCGCTTCCGCCCGAATCACTCCCAGCGCACCTGCAGTGGCACCCTGTGACAACACCTGCCTGGTCTCGAGGATCTCCCCGTCTTCCAGGACCGCGGCCTTGACGTTGGTGCCTCCGACATCGAGGCCGAGGGCTCTCATTCGATCTCGATGCGCCTCGACCCGGACGTGGGATCGGCCGATCCGCCTTTTCCGACAGATCCGAGTTCTTCGACCACGGCTTCGACCGCCCGGAGGCTCTCGACCGCGGCCCGCATCAGGTGAAACAGGGCTCGTGCGGCCGCCCGCTTCAGGGCCTCGCCGGTCTCGAACTCGCCGGCCATCAGGTGCTCCTGGTTCTGTGGGTCGGAGCCGCGCCAAACACCACTGACAGCACGCCTTCGTCGAACCTCGCCCTCGTCACTTCCCGGCGCTGGAGCGAGTCGGGCAGAACGAAGGACCGGCGATATGGCCCGACCTGCAGATACAACTCGGGGCCATGCCGGAAGACGTCGAGGTCGGCCTTCTCCACGAACGGCACTTCGAGCTGGAGCACCACGCCGGTCTCGTCCTCGATGAGACGAAACGAGCTGTGGGCCTGGTACGACGCGATCGGGTCGGTGTCCCCGTACAACTCGGCGGCCATTTCTCGCAGCCGTTCGAAGCCCACCATCTCGTTGTCGAAAAGCCGGAGGGGCAACCGCGGCACGTCCCCGAACGCCTCGTCGATGGTCGCCATGTGCTGGGCCTGGATCTGCCTCCACTTGGAGAAGTAGGGGTCCTCCACCTCTTCGGGAAGGATTCGGTTGACCACCACACCATCGACTCCGTACCCGAAGAGACCCAGGTAGCTGTAGGTGCGGCGGGCCTCGTCGATGACCATCTTCTCCGGATTCACCACCAGTCTCGCCGACGTGGTCGCCGGGTCGGACAGCACGGCCTTCACCTGCTCGACACCGGTGAACACGTCCTGGGCCGCATCGAAGACGCCGTCGGAGGGAACCGGCAGGTCGGTGAAGCGGTTGAGGATCGGGCGGGCAGCCTTCATTATCCGGCGCTCGGCGGGCATCACTCTCTCGAAGTACCAGGAGAGGACCTCGGGGAGGCTCAGGAGGCGTAGGGTCTCGGCCGTGGGCGCGCAGTCCACGACGACCGCGTCGTACTCGCCCGAGCGCACCGCGGAGTTGACCTCCAGAAGAGCGAAGAGCTCATCCATGCCGGGGAAGACGAGGAACTCCTCCGCCTCGATGCCTCCGACACCGCCCCAGTCCAGAACATCCATCAGCTGGTCCCTGATCGCCCCCCAGTGCCGGTCCAGCTGCTGCTGTGTGTCGATCTGCTGGCCCCACAGCTTGGGGCCGATCTCCCTGGCCTTGTCCCCGAGCTCGATGTCGAGTGCGTCGGCGAGGGAGTGGGCCGGGTCGGTGGAGCAGACCAGGGTGCGATACCCGTGGTCCGACGAGGCAAGAGCCGTAGCGGCCGAGACGGTGGTCTTCCCGACCCCGCCCTTCCCGGTGACCAGGATGACGCGCACTTCAACCAGCGGCGATCTCTTCCACACGCTTGCGAAGGCCGCGCAAGGCAGTTCCGACGACCTGCTTCTCGGCCTGGCGGCGCAGGAAGCCGGGGATGTTGAACGATGGCACCGCTCGCAGCGCGTAGACGACCTCGGTCTTGGCGTCGTCGAGGGGGTCGAAACGGTATGAACCGATCATCTCGTCGATGTCGTCACCCGGTTCTGCGGTCCAGCGCATCTCGCCCGGGTAGTGGTACTCGTAGACGAGCACGTAGCTGATCTCCTTGACCATGCCATCGACCACGAATCGGACCCGGCTGGCCCGACCATCCTCTCCGACCTCGAGTATCTCGACCTGTTTCACCCCGGTGGCCCACTCCGGATAGGAGGCAAAGTCCGCCGCCACCGCGAAGCATGCCTCGGGTTCGGCATCGATCTCGATCGTCTGGATGGTGCTGTCGGCCATTTCTCCACGACTCCTAGAGGACGCGCCCGCCGAGGTTAGCGAGGCGATTCGAGCAAGCTTCCCGGGTCCAGGACCAACGGGCGCCTGGTCGCCCGGAAATATCCGACGTTGCGGGCGATCGTCCGACCGATCCTCCACCGCTGTGCCTTGGGCTGATGGACGTCGCCGAAGAGGTGGAGCGCCGGCTGATGTTCCTCGATGTAGCTCAGTATGGGCGCCGATGACCGCTCCTCACGACCGGTGATCACGTCCGTGCACAGCGCATCGATGGCGGGCGGCAGGTGGGAGCACAACACGTCCACGCCGCCCAGGGAGGCGAGCTTGACGGTCATCTCCTCGTCGGTGACCTCGCCCGCCGCCCCGACGGGAGTCGATATGCCGCCGCCGACGAACCCGAAACGAACGCCATCGATCTCCAACGCGACGGCATCGACGAAGGTGCATCCCTCCGGCAGGTACTCGGCCAGCATCTCGGGACGATCCACGTTCCCGTAGGTGACGTATGCCTGGCAACCCTCCAGCGCCTCCGCCATCTGTGCGTACTGGCGTCTTCCAGCCTCGACGATCTCCGCCCTCACCTCGGCGCCGCGGTCCCCGATGTGCTCGATCCACAGATCCCTCATCCTCCGGTAGTCGCCCCGCCCTCGCGCCTCTGCCGACGCTCTGGCGAATTCGATGCCCAACACGTCGGCCACGAGGCCTTCACCGGTCCGGTAGTCCATCAGGTTCAGGAGATCACCGAGGATCAGAAGGGTCTCACCTCGTTGGGCGACCTCCCGGAGATCCTCGAAAGCTCCATGGACGTCACTGACCACCAGCACCGTCAGCTGTCCGCCGGTCCGTCCGCCGGTTCGTCCGCTCCCCAGCCTGCGTACCAGGCGGCGGCGGCCGATCCCGCTGCCGCGAGCAGCAACGCGACGGGCCACGAGAGGTCGAGTGGAGAGAACTCGGCAGACATGCCTGCCATTCCGAACCCGACCATTCCGGCCACCACTCTCCGCCCGGGGATGCCCAGCCGGTGCTCGGGATCGAAAGACGTGCGCTCGGTGTTGACCGCGTACGAGCGTACGAAGATCCAGGCGATCAGAGCCACGATCCCCGCAATGAGCACGACGGCGTAGATCTTGACCATCAGGCGGTGGTGACGGCCCCGAGATGCGCGGACCCGACGAGCCTGGCGTACTTGGCGAGGGCGCCGGTTTCATACCGGGGCGGCCGGGGACTCCATTGGGCGCGGCGTCTCTCGACCTCCGCCTCGTCGACGAGGAGATCGAGACGCCGGGCCGGCAGATCGACCAGCACCCTGTCGCCTTCGGCGACGAGCCCGATCGGCCCACCATCCTCCGACTCGGGGGCCACGTGTCCGATGCAGAGGCCCGTGGTTCCACCCGAGAAGCGGCCATCGGTGATCAGCAAGACGTCTTTCCCGAGGCCGGCGCCCTTGATCGCGGCAGTGATCTGGAGCATCTCTCGCATCCCGGGTCCACCCTTGGGCCCTTCCGTCCGGATGATCACGACGTCACCTCGATTGATCTCGTGGGCAAAGAGTGCCTCCAGGGCTGACTGCTCACCGTCGAAGACACGAGCGGGCCCCTCGAACTTCTCCAGTTCGATCCCGGCGACCTTCACGACCGCCCCGTCTGGAGACAGTGAACCCCGAAGAACGGCGATTCCGCCTTCGCGAGCGATCGGTTCGGCGACCGGGCGGATCACGCTCTGGCCGCCAGGCATCTCCACGCCGACGAGGTTGCCGGCCATCGTCCGACCGGTGACCGTCAGCGCATCACCGTGGATCAGACCTGCCTCGAGAAGGGTCTTGAGCACGACGGGCACACCGCCGATCCGGTCGAGATCGACCATGTGGTAGGACCCGAAGGGCGTGAGGTCGCCGAGGTGCGGGGTGCGGCGGCTGATCTCGTCGAAATCGTCGAGGTCGAGGCCGACACCCGCCTCACGAGCGATGGCGAGAAGGTGGAGGA
>JBFGRR010000146.1:0-4635 GCA_041567215.1 Acidimicrobiia bacterium
CTCGAGCCTGCGCACCCGTCCGTGGAGTTCGCCACCGCGACCGTACCTCGCCATGGTCATCTCGGCGAGGATGGCGATCGCCACCTCCTCTGCCGTCCTCGATCCGATGTCGAGTCCGATCGGGCCGTGTATGCGCTCCGAGCCGCCAAGGCCCGAGTCGGCGAGACGACGACGACGGTCGGCTGCCGTCTTTTTGCTCCCCATCGCGCCGATGTAGGGGGCCGGGGAGGCCAGTGCAATGGGCCAGATCGGATCTTCGAAACGGGAGTCGTGCGAGAGCACGACGACGAACGAGCGATCATCGAACTGCAGGTCGAGTGATCCGGGCCAGCCCACCAGCACCTCGTCGGCCTCGGGGAAGCGAGCGGGATCGGCGAAGGCGGGTCGGGCGTCGCTCACGGTCACCTGGTAGCCGAGGTGCTTGGCATGACGGCACAGCGCTTGCCCGATGTCCGTCGCCCCGAAGATGAACAGGTGAGGAGGAGGCACACGGACATCGAAGTAGACGGAGGCCTCCGCGTAGTCGACCGTGGCGCTCTCCTCACGGCCGATCAGAACCGCGGCGTCTCCGGCCACCCGATCGACCAGCGAGTCGGGCATCGACCCCCCGACCGGACCACCGCCAGCATCGATGGTCACCCACGCACCCTTCCCCACGCCCTCGACGACCGTCGCACGCGCCCCGGGTTCGGGCGCCGGGATCCACTCGGGCTCGATCAGCACCTGGATCACACCCCCGCAGGCAAGGCCCACGGCGAAAGCATCGTCATCACTGATCCCGTACTCCACCAACACAGGCGACCCGTCGCGCCGCACCTCGGCGGCGCGCACGATCACATCGTTCTCGACGCACCCGCCGGATACGGAGCCCTCCATGCCGCCACCCTTCATCATGAAGAGCTTGGATCCGACCGGCCGGGGCGCCGACCCTGAAACGCGCACAACCGTGGCCACAGCCATCAGGTCCTTGGTTTCGTTCATCAGAGAGGACAGGCGGCGGAGCGGGGAACCACCATCCAGAGGCCGTCGCCTCTCAGCAACTGGTAGGCGCTGCACTCGTGTGGTTGGATCTCGCCGGGTATCCGGGCCCACTCGAAGTGCATCCCATCCGGAACGGTCCACCCGGCGCCCCATGCGAAGCCCCAACTGCGGAACACGTCGCCGATCCGGTCCGGGAGGAGAACCGCCTCGCCGTACCCGTTCGTCGATGGATTGATGTCCACGGCGATGCCCCAGGCGTGACGGGAGAGCGCCAGACCACTGTCGCTGCCACGCATGAGGCGGGCGTTGAAGCATCCACCTGCCGCCTGGAAGTCGTCGGTGTCGATGAGCCAGCCGATCCTCTCCGCCTCGATCTGGGCCATAGCGCTCCGTAGGTAAGGAGCCACCGCCCTGTGGCACTGGAACCGGCCGAGGATCGGAAGATCGACGGTGACGATGTTCGCATCCACCCACGCCTCCTCGATCTCGATCAGGTCGCCGGTGCCCGTGGGCCGAAACGCGAACTCACCGAATCGTTCCTTCACCAGCACGGTGGGTAGCGGCGAGTCGCGCCGATCCACTTCCTGGCCCGGTATGTACATGCGGACCGGCCGATCAGCGGGGATGAGGCTGCGGAGGGTCAGGGCCGCCACGCCGAGGTCGTGGGCACCGACGAGGATCGCGCCGGCCGGCCGCTCCAAACCGAGCGCACGCGCCACGCTGGGAGACAGGAGGATCTCGCTCCAGAAGATCGAAGAATCCGGAGCGAGGGCGCCGATCGAGACCTCCAGCACCTCGCCGTTCCAGGACTCGATCTCGAGGACGTCGCCCGGAACGGCGCCTCGCAGTGCCGCCGAGCGCTCCGACATGACCACCGCTCCGGTGCTCAGTGCTGCTTCCACCTCGGGAGCCACGACCCCGGGGACACCAAGAGACACCGCGGCCACGGCCATCGGATACCCGAAGCCGGGATCGGGGCGCTGGATGTCCTCTCCGTCTCTGGTGACCCCCATGAGGCGCATCGTTCCCGTGTGGACGATCGCGAGCGCAGCGCCGTTCAGATCCGCCGCCTCGCCGAGAGACGACATCGTGTCGTCACTGAGGCCGCCGGTCTCCCATACGGTGATCGGCTCGGCCATCTGGAGGAAGGCCGAGGCGAACAGCAGCGATGCCGCAAACGCGAGATTCATCGGGGGACCACAACCGGAAGGCTACCTCCGCCACGACGCCATGAACCAAGAAGCTTGGGTACCCTGCCTGTCGGTGTTCCGGCATCGAATCCCCCACGTACCCAGCATCGCCGTGCAGGACCTCGTCGATCTACTGGCGGGTGGAGCGTTGCTGCTCGACATACGGGAATCCGGCGAGTGGGCCGAGTCGAGGATCGCCGGCGCCGAGTTCCGGCCTCTCTCGGCGATGAACGAATGGTGGCGCGAGTTGCCCCGCGACCGCACCATCGTCCTCTATTGCCGGTCGGGAAGCAGATCGGCCCATGCCACGAACGTCCTCATCAAGCGCGCCCACTACGACAACGTCCTCAACCTCACCGGAGGGATCCTCGCCTGGGTGAAGGCTGGCTTCGCCCTCGAACAGGCCTGACTCAAGCCACCGCGAGGGCAGCATTCAATGCCCGGTGAGTGAGCACTCGCGCCAGGTGCGCCTTGTACTCGACCGGGCCGAAGAGATCTTCGATCATCGGCACGTCCTCGGTCACGAGGTCTGCGGCTGACGAGACCGCCGCATCACTGCCGTCGGTGCCTACCAGCCTCTGCGCGGCGGTAGGGGCCAGTTCGGGGCGGACTCCGACTCCGGTGAGCGCCACGCGTGCCGCGACCACGTGCCCATCCCGCTTCTCCACCCAGACGGCGGCACCGGCGATCGCGAAGTCGGTGTGGCCTCCCCGCCTTCCCAGCTTCTGATATGCACTGCCACCGATGCGGGTGGGGACCCGCAGGGCCGTGAGGATCTCGTCGGGCTCGAGGGCGGATGTGAGCGCATCGACGAAGAAGTCCTCGGCCGCCACTTCCCGGGTTCCGTGCGGTCCGCGCACCACCATCGTGGCCCCGAGGGCGAGAGCGGCTGCGGTCTGATCCGCTGCCATGTCTGCGTGAGCCATCGCGCCGCAGGTGGTTCCCCGGTTTCGAACCTGAACGTCACCGGTCCATGACGCAGCCGAGCGGAGGGCATCGGGGAGTGAAGGTGAATCCGCCGTCGTTGCGTGACGTACCAGCGCACCGATCGAGGCCTCTCCGTTCGATTCGACGATTCGGTCCAGGCCGGGAATCCGCCCGATGTCTACGACGAGGTCGGGTGACATGATGCGCAGCTTCATCATCGGGATCAGGCTCATGCCCCCGGAGAGCACCTTTGCGTAGTCGGCGTTGGCGAGTTCCCTGACCGCTTCGTCGATGGTGGCCGGCGCCAGGTAATCGAATGGACGCGGGTACACGGCTCAGCCCTCCCACTCGGCAGGCGGGGGTGTCACGCCGCGGATTCGGGCAGACGCGTACTCGATCGCCCGGACGATGTTGTGGTAGCCCGTGCACCTGCAGAGATTGCCGTCGATGGCACGCCGTATCTCATCCTCATCGGGGTCGGGATTGGATTCCAGCAGGCCGACGGCAGACATGATCATCCCGGGAGTGCAGAACCCGCATTGCAGGCCATGGCGCTCCCAGAAGCCCTCCTGCACCGGATGAAGCGAGCCGCTGGAGGTCAGGCCCTCGATGGTCGTGATCTCGGCGCCTTCGGCCTGGACGGCCAGCACGGTGCACGACTTGACGGTGGCGCCATCCCAGAGAACGGTGCAGGCGCCGCAGGACGACGTGTCACAACCGATCTGTGTTCCCGTCAGACCCCCGTGCTCACGGATCAGGTGGACGAGAAGAGTGCGCGGTTCGACGTCCGCCGTGAGCGTCGTACCGTTGATTGTCATCGAGACCTGCATCAGACTCCTCGGCGAGAAGGTATCAGGTGCCCGGACCTGAAGCCGACCCACCCCTCTCGAACCGGCCGACGATCTCCACGTGCGGGGTGTGGGGAAAGAGATCCACCGGCTGGACCCAGCGGAGCGAGAACCCCCGCTCCGTCAGCAGTCGGGCGTCGCGGGCAAAGCTCGCCGCGTCACACGAGACGGAAGCGATGACCCGGAGCCTGGTGGCCGCGAGCCCTTCGACCACGGCCCTGCCCAGCCCACTCCGAGGAGGATCGACGACGGCGACGTCGCACTGGATCTTGCCAGACGACATGACCCGCTCCATGGAGCCGCCGATCACGCGTACGTTCGTTCCCCTCGTGTTGTGGCGGAGATCCTCGAGCGCAGTCCTGCCCGACTCGACCGCCACGACGTCGGAGGCACCGGCGCCCACGGTGGCGGCGAAGAGACCTCCTCCCGCAAAGCCGTCGAGCATGGTCTCGTCGGGGCGAACACCTGCAGCCTCTCGCACCAGACCCACCAGGTGAGCGGCGCCGGGGGTGTTGACCTGGAAGAAAGCGGTCCCGGTGATACGGAATCGGACGTCCTCGACCCGGTCGTGGAGCACTGCGGTGTTCACCCGCTCGACCGGGATCCCCCAGGACCCCGCTTCGGCCGGGATCTCCCCGAAGGCAATCGCCAAGGCCTCCGAGTCGCCCGCTCGGAGCACCAGGCGTGTC
>JBFGRR010000147.1:0-4625 GCA_041567215.1 Acidimicrobiia bacterium
CCTCGGCATGGCTGGCCGACAACTTCGAACAGGTTCCCCTCTGGCTGCTGGTCGTCTCTCGAAACGACCCGACCGGGGCGTCGACATTCCCTGCCGTCTGGAGTGCGATGCTGGCGGCACGCGGGCACGGAGTGGGCACCTGCCTGACGACCATCCTCGGGCTGTTCCGGCAGCAGGAGGCCTTCGAGGTGCTCGGCGTACCGAAGGACAAGGGATGGACCTTGGACGCGGCCGTCTCCTGTGGGTATCCGCTCGGGCGCTGGGGCGTCGCCGACCGCTCGCCGGCTCATCAGGTGTCATACGCCGACAGATGGGGGAACCCGTTGCCATTCACGATCGAGCGGCAGTGGATCCAGGGATGAGGGCGATCATCTCGCCCGAATAGGGGATCGTCGCCAGGGCGATGGACCCTCCAGGATGCCGGGTGCTGGCGCGCAGCGGTGCCCGTGTCGAGTCGGCCGTCGTCAGTCGAACAGGGTCGGTCTGAACAACTGGTCGTGGGTTCTCAGGGCGAACCGGTCGGTCATGCCGGACACGTAGTCGATGGCTCTCGTCAGGTCGTCGGCATCATCGACCTTGTACGAGTCGGGCACCTCCTCGGGATGGTGGTGGAACCAGTCGACCAGATCTCGGATCACCAGGATGGCCCGGTCCTTCTGTGACTCCGACTCGGCCCTCAGGTACACGTTCTCGAACATGTAGTCCCGGAGTTCGTGCATGGCGGCCAGCGAGGGCTCGTCCATGACGATCGCGCCTTCGGAGTGAGAGGCCTCGACCACGGCCCGGATCATCGAGGAGATCCACTCCCTGGAGGACTCGCCGAACAGATCGCGGCTGGCCCGGGGGAGGTCGGAGAAGGAGATGATCCCGGCTCGGAGTGCGTCTGCGACATCGTGGGTGAGATAGGCGATCCTGTCCGCGAACCGGCAGAGCATTCCCTCCGGCGTGGCCGGCGGGACTTCGATCTTCCAGGAGTGGGCCCGGATCCCGTCTAGGACCTCCCAGGTCAGGTTCAGTGGCTCCAGGATGCTGAGGACCCGGACTCCCTGCACCGAGTGGAGCCACTCGCCTTCCACGTACGGCGTGAGGGCATCTTCACCTGTGTGTCCGAACGGCGAATGCCCCACGTCGTGGGCGAGGCAGATCGCCTCGGTGAGCGTCTCGTTGAGGCCGAGCGCCACCGCCATCGCCCTCCCCACCTGGGTGACCTGCACCGTGTGCGTCAGTCTGGTGACGTAGTGGTCACCCTCGGGATTCAGGAAGACCTGGGTCTTGTGCTTGAGCCTCCGGAAGGCCTTCGAGTGGACGATGCGGTCCCGGTCGCGCTCGAAATCGGTGCGGTACTCGTCGGGTTCCTCGTGTGCGGTCCGACCCTTGGACTCGCTCGAGCGGGATGCAGCCGGTGCCAGCCTGTCGTCTTCGGCGCGTTCTCTCTGCTCGCGTTTGACGATGAACATGTCAGACATGCACGGCTCCAGGATGCCGCGTCACGTTCACACCGGGGCTTCGAGCTGGATCAGTATGAAGGTGACGACGGCGATTCCCACTGCCACGCCGATCGTCGCCAGTGCCTTCCGCCACGGGTCGTATCGCATGTATGCCGCCACGGGTCCCGGCTCGGTTCGTCCGGTGATGATGCGCCTTCTCAACCTCGCGGAGATCATGTCGACGATCAGCACCACCGCGACGGTGATGAACAGGACCGTGCCTGCCCTGGAGAACGCCCTGAACCTGAGCTGTGACTGGAGCTCGGCGCCGATGCCGCCTGCGCCCACCAGACCCAGGACTGCCGAGGCGCGGATGTTGATCTCGAACCGGTAGAGCCAGTACGCAACGATGTTGGGCATCACCTGCGGCACGACTCCGAAACGCATGCGCTGGATCCGGGTGCCACCGGTTGCCGCGATGGCGTCCACCGGGCCCTGATCGATTCCTTCGATCACCTCCGAGGACAGCTTGCCGAGGGTGCCTATCGAATGGATGCCCAGGGCCAGCGTGCCGGTCCATGCACCCAGGCCGGTGACCGGTATGAGCACCATCGCCACCAGGAGTTCCGGCACGGCGCGAATCGCGTTGAGCAACTGGCGGATGCCGGTGTTCACCGTGACGGGCGCGATGTTCTTCGCAGCGAAGAAGGCGAGCGGGAAGGAGACCGCGGCGCCGATCATGGTTCCCACCCAGGCGATGAACACCGACTCGAGCATCTTGGGTATCGCCCGCTGGAGTGCCTCGGCGCTGAGGTCGGGCGGGAAGAGACGGATCAGGACACCTAACACGTCTCCTGGAGCGCTCAGGAGCCGATCCAACGACACATCCAGTCCCAGGGCGGACCAGAGCGCGGGAACCAGGATGACGATCGCCACGGCCCACCGGAAGATTCGCGGTCCCCGCGGCATCTTCGGCCTCGGTGGCATGGTCGACACTGCGGTGGGCTCGGTCATACGAGCCTCCTGCGCATGGCCACGCTGACCTGTTCGATGACGAAGACGATCACGAAGATCACGATCACGATCGCCAGGACTCGGTCGAAGCGAAAGAACGACCGCTGGGATTCGAGGACTCGGCCGATTCCGCCGGCACCGGCAAGTCCGATGACCACCGAGGCGCGGATGTTGATCTCGAAGATGTAGAGGGCGTAGGCCACGTAGTTGGGCAGGACCTGGGGGAGGACAGATGACCGCACGGCCGGGAAATGGGCGCCCCCGGTCGCCTTGGCCGCCTCGAGGGGTCCGGGGTCGGCGCTGTCCACGGTCTCGGAGAGCAGCTTCGACATGATGGCCAGAGAGAAGAAAACGAGAGCGAGAGCGCCGGCAAACGGACCGACTCCGACCGATGTGACGAACAGCAGAGCCCAGAAGAGATCGGGCACCGTGCGGATCAGGTTCATGAACGCCTTGGCCGTGGTGTAGGCCCAGTTGCTGGATGCCGTCAAGCGGGACGCCATGAATGCCAGCGGCAATGCGAATCCGCACCCGATGACGCTGGCGATGATGGCGATGCGGAAGGTTTCGATGAGTGGATTGGCTCTGGTTGCCGAACCGAACTCCCAACTCGCCGGCCACCACCACGATCCGGAGTCGCCGAGCGCCCATCCGAAGTCGGGCGGCCAGAAGTTGGGCACCTCCGACACCTTCCCGAAGTCTCTCAGCAGTGCGGCGATGCTGAAGCCGACCTCGGCCCCTGCGAACGCGGTCATGTAGAGGACGGTGGCGCCGAGCGCGAGGGTGGGGAGTTTGGTCGAGGCCGCCAGGGTCCGGGCGCCGCCGAGAAGGCTCACGGTCAAGGCGATGAAGACGAAGATCCCCGCCCCATAGGTCGCCGTCTGGCTCCGGCCCAGCGACTCGAGCGGACGGAGCACATCGAAGGTGACCGCCGCGGGAAGTGCGAGGACTCCGGCCCCGAACCAGACGAAGAGGGTGTTGAGGGCCGAACTCGGGAGCATTCCCTTCGAAAGCACGATCCACGCCGCCACCAGGCCGGTCACCGCCCAAGCGCCGCCGAGCTGAAGTGAGAGGAGGACGCCCACACGTTCGGGTGTGTCCGGGATGAGGGTCACCGTCAGCACCGCCGAGATGACGGAGGCCCCGATCAGCGCCAACTCTTTGACGACGTCCAGATCCAGCTTGGCCATCCGCAGGGCCCCGACGAGCGACACCCCGAAGATCACTCCCCAGATCAAACCTCGCCACGTGGTCGCCGTGCTCCCCCCGGCCATCGCTCCGATGGTCAGCAACAGGAGAGGAATCGTCAGCTTGAGCGCCCTTCGTGGAGGCTCCGGTCGCACGACGGGTGCTCCCGCGGTCACAGCTCGGCGCCCTCCAGCAGGTCGTCCGGTGTGACGGCTCGACCGTAGATGCCGCGGAAGGTCTCGTCATCGACGTCTTTGATCTGGCCGTCGTAGACGAGTTTGCCGTCGCGCAGGCCGACCAGGCGGCGCCCGTAGCTACGGGCCAGGTCGAGGAAGTGGAGGTTGATGATGGTGGTGATACCCAGTTCGCGGTTGATGCGGCGGAGGTCCTGCATGACGGTGTGAGAGGTGACCGGATCGAGTGAGGCGACCGGCTCGTCTGCGAGGAGAACCGTTGGCTGCTGCGCCAGGGCGCGGGCGATGCCGACGCGCTGCTGCTGGCCGCCTGACAGGTCGGATGCCCGCACGTAGGCCTTCTCCACGATCTCCACCCTCTCGAGTGCCTGCATGGCGTATTCGCGGTCGGCCTTCGGCCAGGCGGCGATCATCGATCGCCAGCGCGGCACTTTGGCCAGCCGGCCCATCAGCACGTTGTTGATGACGGAGGTTCTGTTGACCAGGTTGAAGGTCTGGAAGATCATCCCGATCTGGGACCTGAGTTGGCGCAGGGTCCGCGCGTCCGCGCCCCTCACCTCGGTGCCGTTCACCTTCACGGAGCCGGCAGTGATCGGCACGAATCCGTTTATCGCACGGAGAAGCGTCGACTTGCCTGCACCCGATAGGCCTACCACGACGAGCAGTTCGCCCGGCTGGATCGTCAGCGAGACGTCGTGGAGGGCTTTGAAACCCCCGGGGTAGGTGACGTCGACGTTCTCGAATTCGATCATCGCTTTCTCCAAATCGAGTGCGGGGCCGTCACTAGAGGTGACGGCCCCGC
>JBFGRR010000148.1:0-4606 GCA_041567215.1 Acidimicrobiia bacterium
GCAGGGCTGTTCGAACTCGACGGAATGCATCCGGCTCGAGATCTCGGGTCCGCAGACGTCGTCTACGTCAACACCTGCACGATCAGGGAGAACGCCGACAACCGCCTCTACGGCAATCTCGGCCAGCTGAAAGCGGTCAAGGACGTCAACCCGGACGTGCTATTGGTGGTTGGCGGCTGCGCTGCACAGAAGGACCGCGAGTACGTCCGTGAGAGGGCGCCGTGGGTGGACGTGGTCATGGGCACCCACAACCTCGACCGGGTCGTAGACCTCCTCGACCATGTCGAGGCATGGGGGCCGGTGACAGACGTGGTCGACGAGTTGCAGGCGATGCCCTCGTCGCTCCCGGTCAAGCGAGAACTGGAACACTCGGCATGGGTCACCATCCAGGTCGGCTGCAACAACACCTGCACCTTCTGCATCGTGCCGGCGGTGCGCGGGCCGGAGATCAGCCGGCGCCCGGGAGACATACTGCGCGAAGTGCGAGCCCTGGCAGAGGACGGCGTGGTCGAGGTGACCCTGCTCGGCCAGAACGTCAACACCTTCGGTCGCGACCTGGCTCTCGACGGCAAGCGAAGCCCGCTCTTCGCCGATCTGTTGCGCCAGGTGGGAGGCGTCGACGGCATAAGCAGGGTGCGGTTCATGAGCCCCCATCCCAACGACTTTCGCGCCGATGTCGCCGAGGCGATGGCGGAGACCGAAGCGGTGTGCGAGCAACTCCACTTCCCGCTCCAGAGCGGGAGCGACACCATCCTGGCCCGGATGCATCGCGGCTACACGGCGGAGAGGTTTTTGAGGAAACTGGAGTTGGCGAGGGCGACGATCCCGGATCTGTCGGTCTCCACCGACATCATCGTCGGTTTCCCGGGCGAGACCGACGAGGACTTCGAGGCCACCATGGCCGTGGTCGAAGAGGCACGCTTCGATCAGGCATTCATGTTCATCTTCTCCTCCCGCCCAGGTACCAGCGCTGCAGACATGCACGACGACTTCGTGGCGCGGGAGATCATCCAGGAGCGTTTCGACCGGCTGGTGACGGTCCAGAATCGGATCTCCTCCGAACGTAACGCCGAGATGGTCGGCAGGAGGATGGAGGTGCTTTCGGAGGGCCCCTCACGCAAGGACCCCGCGGTGGCCACCACTCGCAGCCGGGGAGGCAAAGTGGTCCATGTCCAAGGACCGCTCCCTGCCGGGGTTTTCCTCGACGTCGAGATCGTCGGCTCGGCCCAGCATCATCTGATTGGGAGTTCGATCTGATATTCGCCGTCCTCGGCCCGACGGCCTCGGGAAAGAGCGCCGTGGCGATGGCGCTGGCGCGCCAGATGGGTGCCTCGATCCTCTCGGTTGACTCCATGCAGGTGTATCGCGGCATGGACATCGGGACTGCCAAGGCCTCCGCCGAGGAACAGGCGGAGATCCGCCACCACATGCTCGATCTCGTCGATCCGGAGCAGGAGTTCTCGGTAGCCGAGTTCCAGAGCGCCGGTCGGGAGATCATCGCCGCCGCCGACACCCCTGTGGTGATAGCCGGTGGAAGCGGGCTCCACTTTCGGGCCATCGTCGATCCGTTCGAGTTCGGACCGACCGACCCGGCGATCAGGGCGGAGCTCGAGTCCGAGCCTGCTGCGGTGCTGACTGCGCGGCTGGCGGCCATCGACCCGGATGCACCCATCGACACCTCCAATCCGCGCAGGGTGATCCGAGCTCTCGAGACACATGCTTTGACAGGGGAAACGCCCTCCGAGCGGGCGACCCGGCCGAGTGTCCGGGCGGTGGCCGAATACCGGCCGATGTTCCCACTTCGGGCGGTGGGCCTGGACCCCGGGGATCTGGCTCCCCAGCGGGCTGCCGCCCGTCTCGGAGAGATGCGCCGGCGTGGTCTGCTGGCGGAGGTGGCCGCACTGCGCGGGCGATTGGGGAGGACGGCTTCCCAGGCCGTCGGCTACAAGGAGTTGATCCCGGTGGTCGATGGCGGTCGGGGAGCCGACGAGGGATTCGCCATGGCCGAGCGGGCCACCATCCAGCTCATCAAGCGTCAGCGGACCTACTTTCGGCGCGATCCGCGCATCCATTGGCTGCCGTGGTGCGAAGATGTCGACGTGCTTACCGGCGCGGCGCTAGAGGTGTTCTCATGAGGTTCGTGAAGATGCATGGTCTCTCCAACGACTTCATCGTCTTGGACGAGCCCGTCACGACCACCGAGATCGTCAGACTGTGCGATCGGCGTCGCGGCGTCGGCGCCGATGGTGTGCTGACCGTGGAAGTGGAGGGCGACACCGTTCGGATGGGCTACTGGAACGCCGACGGGTCTCCAGCGGAGATGTGCGGCAACGGGCTCCGCTGTGTGGCCCGCTACGCCCGCGACCGGTATCCGTTGGGGGATCGGTTCGTCGTGGTGACCCCGGTTGGGCCGCGCTCGGTGGTCGTCTCCGACCTGATCACGGTCGAACTGGGACCGGTGGGCCTTCTGGGTGAGTCACGGGTTGGCGAATGGCAGCTTTCCCTGGCCGAGGTCGGCAACCCACATGCCGTCGCCTTCGTCGATGACCCTGCTCTGGTCGATGTCGAAACAGACGGGCGGCGGGTGGGAACCGACTCGTCCTTCCCGGATGGGACGAACGTGGAGTTCGTCTCGGTGGCGTCGCCTGAACGGCTGAATCTGCGGGTCTGGGAGCGCGGAGTCGGTGAGACACCGGCCTGCGGCTCCGGGATGGTGGCCTCGGCAGCCGTGGCGCGCAGCCGTGGTCTGGTCGGTGACACCGTTGCCGTGGGGGTGACCGGGGGTGTGGCGACCGTCAGCTTCGACGCCGACGACGTGGCCTGGCTCACGGGACCTGCCGAATACGTGTTCTCCGGCGAGGTCTAGTCAGCGAATCCTTCGGAAAACGGACACGACCTTGCCGAGGACTTCCACGTGGTCGAAGACCATGGGGCCGAAGTCCGGGTTGGCGGCTTCGAGGATCACCTGGCCATCGCGACGGCGCAGCCGCTTGACGGTCGCCTCTTCTCCATCGACCAGGGCGGCGACGATGGTCCCGTCCGGTGCATCGGGCTGGGACCGGACTACGACGTAGTCGCCGTCGAGGATGCCGGCTTCGATCATCGAGTCGCCCTTGACGGCGAGCATGAACACCGGGCCACCTCCGACCAGGTCTGCGGGGAGGGGAAGCACCTCTTCGATCTGCTCCTCGGCGAGTATCGGGCTGCCGGCGGCGATGCGGCCGAGCAGCGGGACACGGCGGATGTCGTCGGGATCGGGCCGTGCCATGGGAGTGTCATCGACGATCTCGATGGCCCGCGGTTTGGTGGGGTCGCGCCGGATGGCCCCCATGCGCACCAGCGACGAGAGGTGGCTGTGCACGGTGGACGGTGAAGAGAGCCCGATCGCCTCGCCGATCTCCCGCACCGATGGGGGATAGCCCCGGTCGGCAACGGTAGACCTGATGAATTCGAGTACCTCTTGCTGCCTGTCGCTCAACTGTTCCATCGATGACCTCCGCTCGCAGGTTAGCTATTCGATCTTCGCGCTCCAAACATATGTTCGACTTGCATCCGAACACGCGTTCGCATAGTATATCGAACACATGTTCGCTTCAACCACTGTCAGCGGGGTGCCCGCAAACCGCCTTTCCCGACCTGGATCGGTTTCTGTCACACCTGGCCGGTATTCATGGATGAGCGATCCTGAAGTTGAGAAGGAGGAAGTTCGGATGGCCGCTAGCACGCATGTCCTGCCCAGCAGGTGGCTGATCCTCTTCATCGCGCTCATGTCGGTCTTCCTCCTTCTGAGCTCCAGGGTGCAGGCCGACCAGCCCGTGGTCGTCAGCGAACACGTGGTCGTCGCCGGAGAGACCCTGTGGTCGATCTCCGCCGATGCAGCAGGCCCTGGAGTCGATGTCCGTGCGTTCATCCAGAGCGTCCGTAGCCTCAACGAACTCGATTCGGCGGTTCTCGTCCCCGGTCAGAGGTTGTTGATCCCCTCCGGGTGAGGTGCCGGGGTGCGGCCATTACCCTCGGGGGTCATGAAGTGCCCGCACTGTGGACATGACGACACCAAGGTGGTCGACAGTCGGCCTTCCGACGCCCAGTCGTCTATTCGGCGCCGCAGGGTCTGTGTTCGCTGCGACGAACGCTTCACGACCTATGAGCGGGTAGCCCCGGTGCTGATGGTCCGCAAGCGGGACGGCTCCCTCCAGCCTTTCTCCGCCGACAAGATCCGCCGGGGAGTCGAAGCCGCGCTGGCAGACCGACCCGTTTCGAGGGTTGCCGTGGATCGTCTCATCGACGAGGTCGAGGCCAGCGCGATCGATGGTGGAGCTCCCATCGAGACGCAGGAGGTCGGCCGGCTGATCCTGGCCGGTCTCAAAGGGCTGGACCAGGTCGCCTATGTACGTTTCGCCTCCGTCTACAAGGACTTCAGCGCCGCAGCCGACTTCGGCAAGGAGTTGGCTCAGCTCGAAATCAACGAGTGAACGCGGCGATGCTCGTTCTCAGTTTGGTGAGCTCGGCTCCGGCCAGTGTGGCCACGGCGGTCACCCGTTCGGCGAGTTGAGTCTCGAGGGCAGTCAGCTGGGTCTTCAGCGCCGTCAGGGCAGATTCGGCCGCA
>JBFGRR010000149.1:0-4585 GCA_041567215.1 Acidimicrobiia bacterium
GGCGCCGTTGGGGCCGGCCACCCCAACCACCTCTCCCGGCGACACCACGAAATCGACCCCGGCGATCACCGGGGTGTTCCCAAAACGGACGGATATGTTGTCGAGGGAGACGAGCATCGGCCCCGGGATTGTAAGGGCCGATGCTCGCCCTTCGGTCAGTGGTTGGGTATCTGCGGGCAGAGGAAGGCCATATCGGTCATCGGGGCACCGATCGTGACGTGCCCTTCGGCGGCGGCATCCTCTACGGCTCCGGCGCTGGTGAGCAGATAGGGCGCCACGTTCCAGGTCACGGGAGTGGGGATCCAGCGGCCCCCGTTGTAGCCCTTGCCGTGGGCGGCCTCGGCCACCGGGGTTTGTTCCTCGCCCGGGAAGACGTAGAGCGTGTCGAAGCTCTTGTCCTTGCCGTTGTAGGGCAGCGCGCCCAGCAGGATCGTCCCGTAGGCATCGCCATCGGCCCAGATCAGACCGGGCACGATCGGGCTTCCCTTGCCCTCGGGCGGCGCTGCCAGCGCCGGCACCGCAAAGGCGAAGGCGATGATGGCCGTGAACGCTGCGATCATGATTCGTCGCATGGTGAACCTCCTTGTGTTGTCACCGTCCACCAATCTCGGACACGCATCTGAACCGGCGCGGTCGCCGTGATGAACAAACGAGAAACTCGACTCCAGGCCGTTGGGGTTGGGGGATGACCGCCGTACGATCTCGATATGTCCGATCGCCCTTCCCGTGTCCTCGTCGTCGATGACGAGGCGCGCGTCCGGGAAGTCGTGGCGGCCTACCTCGAGCGCGACGGATTCAAGGTCGAACAGGCCCACGATGCCGGCTCGGCCCGGTCGGCGCTGGCGGCCTTCGGCCCCGACCTGGTGATCCTCGACGTGATGTTCCCGGGAGCTTCCGGCTTCGACCTCCTCGGGGAACTGGAGTCGACGCCGGTGATCATGCTCACCGCCCGGTCTGAGGAGGCCGACCGCGTCCTCGGGCTCGAACTAGGCGCCGACGACTACGTAGTGAAGCCCTTCTCGCCCCGTGAGTTGGTAGCCCGGGTCCGTTCGGTGTTGCGCCGTTCGAATCAGGCTCCCGACCGGAGGGTGCTCGAGTTCGCCGGCCTGACACTCGACCTGGGATCGCGAACCGTCTCCGTCGAGGGAGAGGTGGTCGAACTGACCGCGCGAGAGTTCGACCTTCTCTCCTTCATGGCTTCGAACCCCCGGCAGGTGTTCTCCAGGAACCAGCTGCTCCATCAGGTGTGGGACTCGTCCTCCGACTGGCAGGATCCGGCCACCGTGACCGTCCACGTCCGCAGGATCCGGTCCAAGATCGAGCAGGATCCGGCCAACCCGGGCCGGCTGGTCACCGTGTGGGGAGTCGGATACAGGTTCGAGCCATGAGACGGATCGTCACCTGGGTGGCTGTCGCCGTGGGGCTGTCTCTACTCCTCGCGGAGGCCACCATGCAGCCGTCGAACCGAGACCGTCTCTTGCTCCTCACGGTGTTCGCTCTCGCCGGGGTCTCAACGGTCGGTCTGTACAGGCTGGCGGTCAGGTTCAGCCCCCGTTTCGGCTCGGTCGGTACTCTCTTGGGGGTTGTCGCCGTCGGTTCGGTGGCGGTGACGGCGGTGGCCGTTGCACTGGCCGCCCAGACGATGTTCCTCTCGCCACATGACCGGAACCTGGTTTTCGTCGCGCTGATCCTCGGCGTGGGTCTCGGGGTGGCGCTGTCGATCACCTACGCGCGATCGATCACTCGTGATCTCGAGGTGCTCGAATCGGTCGCCCGCTCGGTGGAGGCCGGTGACTACAGCGCCCGGGTGCGCCTCGACAGGTCGGACGAGTTGGGAACTGCCGGTCGGGCAGTCGATGCCATGGTCGCCAACCTCGAGGCCACATCGGAGGAGCGCCGCAGATTGCTCACCTCGATCAGCCACGACCTGCGCACCCCCCTCGCCTCGATCCAGGCCGCTGTGGAGGCTCTGGAAGATGGGCTCGCACCAGACCCTGCCGCCTATCTGCGAGGGATGGGCCGGGACATCAGCCATTTGGTGGCACTCATCGATGATCTTTTTCTCCTGGCGAAGGTGGAGTCGGGGCTCCCCGGGCTGAGATTCGAGAACTGCGACCTGACCGAACTGGTCGATGAAGCCGTCGAGGCATTGGGCCCTCTCGCGGCCGCCGGTCGAGTGAAGCTGAAGGCGTCGGGACCCGGTCGTGCCACTCCGATCAGCGCCGATGCGGCGGCGGTGGGCCGGGTGCTGAGGAACCTGCTCCACAACGCCATCCGTCACGCGCCGGCGGAGACCACGGTGACGGTCACCGTTCACAGCGACCAGCCCGGGTTTTCGGTCATCGATGCCGGGCCGGGATTCCCCGAGGCGCTCGGCGATGCGGTATTCGACCGCTTCGTGACAGGTGATGGTCACCGGCCGGGCGGCGAAGGGTCGGGTTTGGGTCTGGCGATCTGCAAGGGGATCGTCGACGCCCATGGAGGCGATATCCGCATCGGTAGCGGTCCGGGCGGGCACATCGAGGTCACGCTTCCGCCGTTGGCGAGCGTACCGCTGGGGTCGTGAGCCGGTCAGGCGGGTGGTGACACCGTTGACGGCGGTTCGGGGAGAGCAGGCATCGCCCGGCGAGACGCGAGAGCCCAAACGGCCATGAGCACGCCCACGCCAATGCCTGCGCCGTACCACCAGACCGGACCGCCGGTGAGGGAAGGACGAAACTGCTGGGTTCCGAGACGGATCAGGGCCGCCAGGCCCAATGCCGAACCGGTTCTCAGCCATGGAGAAAACGGCATCCGAGACAGCAGAAAGGCGGCGCCGACCAACGCGAGGGCGGTGTAGATCTCCACGGGGTGCCTGGTGACCGTGCTGCCTTCCTGGGCGAGAGCCCATGGGAGTTCCGAGACGGTTCCCAGGCAGGCGTCACGCCACACACAACCGGCATGCCATCCCGCCAATCCGGCAACCGCGGCAGGAGCCAGCAGGTCGCTGACGCGGGGAAGGCCGGCGCGGGTGGCCCAGGCGAGAGCGGCCAGAGCGCCGACGGTCGCAAACCCCGTGTCGACACCGGCCCTGACGATGATGATGTCCCCGGGGTTGGTGATCGGATTGACTCCGTCGATCACCATCGCCGCGAGCCTCCCGACGAACAGGCCGACCGCAGCAGCCCCGATCAGCAGATCGGTGGGTTTCTCGACATCCGGCCTGGCCATCCTGTTGGCGATCCACATCGCCGCCAGCGCCGTTGCCGCCGCAAACAGAAGCGTGAACTCCACGGCTCAGCGGTTCAGGAGTTCGTCGATCTGGAGCGCCAGTTGCTGCTCGTCGATGACCCCGAGGTGGGTCTTGACGACCTCGCCGCCGGGTGCCAAGAAGTAGGTGATCGGTGCCCCGAAGCCGGGGAGGAGGGACCGGACCGTGCTCGCCGGGTCGTACAGGTTTTCGAACTCGATACCGAATTCGAGGAGGAAGGCGGTCGCGCCGGCCCGTGAATCCTCGATGTTGACGCCGATGAAGTCGATCTTGTCTCCGTAGAGGCGGTGGGCCTCGGCCAGGAGCGGTGCTTCAGAACGGCAGGGAATGCACCAGGATCCCCAGAGATTGACGACCAGTGGCCGTGTCGACGTTTCCAGACGGTCCGTGAATTCGGCCGCCGCGAAGTCGGGAAGACCCGCCGACTCCGTGCCGCCGGGAGTGACGGCGGGAGACGAGCATGCCGTGAGCAGCACGGCCAGTGCGATCACCTTCCTCATGCGGCGATTGTGCCAGCGTGAGGGGGCTAGTGGCTACGGGCGGCCCGTGATGATCCGTCGGACTTGCGACGTGCGTTTCCGCGAGCGCACGGGTATGACCTCGTCTTCTCGTCCCAGGTGTCCCTCAGGGAACTCGAAGGTCTCCTCGATAGATCTCGCCTGGACGACCTTCCATTCCTTGTAGGCCTCCTCACAAACGTCCGAGCAGAAGTCAACGCCGGTGGGGCGAGTTCGGCCGTCCCAAAGACATCGGGAAAAGGACGCTCGCAGCCAGATGGGGTCGAATACGTCGCGGATGTCAGGGTCGGTTCCGGGCGGCCATATCTGTCTCCTCGAGGCGAGCCTAACGAGAACTGCCCTGCTGACCAGGGGATTTGGTCATCGGGTGCGGCTGTCGAGGACCTCTACCACTTCCCGGGCGGCGACGCCCCGTTCTGCCAGGAGGACGAGGAGGTGATAGACCAGGTCGGCAGCCTCCTCGGCGACCCGGGCGCTGTCCGCCGCACCGTTGGCGTGGTCCTTGGCGGCCATCAGCACCTCAGTGGCCTCTTCCACCACTTTTCGGCCGGCTTCGTCGGGGCCGTCTGCCGTGAGCGCGGCCGTGTAAGACCCATCGGGTCTGGTGCGGAGCCGTGATTCGATCGTCGACCACAACGCCTCGAGAGAGGCGAAGCCCTGCCCGAGCGACCCGTCGTCGAAGCACGTCGCCGTACCCGTGTGGCAAGTCGGCCCCTCCGGGATGGCGAGCACCAGCAGGGCGTCGCCATCGCAATCCGGCCTCATCTCCCGGAGCACGAGCGTGTTCCCGCTCGTCTCGCCCTTCTTCCAGAGTCGA
>JBFGRR010000150.1:0-4584 GCA_041567215.1 Acidimicrobiia bacterium
CAGTCCCAGCGTCACTATCGCCAGGTAGAGGCCGCGCACCCGCACCGCGGTGGGCCCCACCGCTAGCCCGATCAGGGCCGGCACGATTCCGGCCGCCGGGAGCCAGATCCACATCGGCAGCCCGAGCCCGACCAGAGCACCTTCCGGCGACCCGAGCCAGGTCGCCGTGTAGGCGCCGACGCCCATGAAAAAGGCGTGGCCCAGCGAGACCTGGCCGGCCAATCCGGTGAGGATGTTCAGGCCCAGGGCTCCTACGGCGAATATGAACACCGTCGAGAGCAGCTTGAGCCAGTCGTTCTTGCCGAGGAAGCCCACGAAAGGGACGTCGAAGTGGTCGGGGCCGAACAGGGGCAGGAACACGAGGAACAGCCCGAAGACCAGAGCCGACACTCGTTTGGTCGTCGTGTTCAACAGGGCCTGATCGGCCTCGTACGACGTGTATAGGAGCGGTCGGCCTCTCATACGCGCCTGATCTCCTCGGTTCCGAACAGCCCGTAGGGCCTGATCAGCAGAACGACGAGCATCAGCAGGTAAGGAACGATCCCGCCGAATCCGGTGCCGAGGAAGTCGAGTTTCACGTAGGAGGTTGAGGCCGCTTCTGCGAGGCCGATCGCAAATCCCCCGACGACCGCCCCCACCACCGAGTCGAGGCCGCCGAGGATGATCGCGGGAAAGGCTTTGAACGCGAAGAAGGCCGTGAATGTATCGACGCCGGCTGCCCGGCGGGGGAACACCGAAATGAAGATCCCGGCCACCGCGGCCAGAACCGCGCCGATGGCCCAGGACACGGAGAAGATCCGCCCCACACTGATCCCTTGCGCCCTGGCCGCTTCCTGGTCGAACGCGGTCGCTCTCATGGCTATGCCGGTCCTCGACCTGAAGAAGAGAGCCACCGCCGCCACCAGCACGAGCACCGTGATGATCTGGACGATCTCAGTGTGAGCGATCCGCACCCACCCGAGGTCGAGGATCTTGATACCCCAGGGATCACCGAGCGGCCTGGAGTTGGTGCCGATCCAGTCGTTGGTGATGTTGCGGAGGGCGATGTCGATTCCGAGCGTGACGATGGCCACCGCAAAGAGGGCTTCGCCCACCATCGGCCGCAGGAACAGCCTCTCGATGATCATCCCTACCAGGGCGGCCGCCACGAGGGCCGCCACCACCGACGCCGTCCACTGCAGCCAGGCGGGCGCCCCGGGTATGAAGCGCCCCGGAAAGTTGATGATCGTTGCGAACGAGGCGACGAAGAAGGCCCCCAGGGCCGCCAGGGCGCCGTGGGCGAAGTTGAGCACCTGGGTCGCTTTGAAGATGATCACGAACCCCATCGCAAGCAGCGCATAGATGGCGCCCAGTGAGAGACCGTCGGCGACGGTCGAGGCCAGCCTGCTCGTCTCCACTTGGGCAAGAACGAACAGGGGGTCGCTCATGTGGTCGAGTACATCTCTTCGATGATGTCCCCGAACATGTCTTCCATCGAGCTGCGCTTGAGCTTCTGGGTGGCCGTCAACTCCCCGTCCTCGTGGTCGAGTTCCTTGGGGAGGAGGCGGAACTTGCGGATGTTCTCGACGCGGGCGAACCGCTCGTTGGTCTTGTTGACGATGCCCTGCACCAACTCGATCACTTCGGGCTTCTCGGAGAGGTCGCGATAGGTGGTGTAGGGAATGCCTTTGCGGGTGGCCCAGTCGCCGACCGTGTCGAGTTCGATCCCGATCAGTGCCGACATGAACTTCCGCCCGTCACCGATGACCATCGCCTCCTTGATGTAGGGCGAGGTCTTGATCACGTTCTCGATCTCCGACGGGGAGATGTTCTTTCCGCCCGCGGTGATGATGATGTCCTTGATCCGGTCGACGATCTTGACGTGGGTCCCGTCCACCCACTCGCCCACGTCGCCGGTCCTCAGCCAACCATCCTCTGTGAATGCCTCGGCGGTCTTCTCGGGTTTGTTCCAATAGCCCACGAACACGCCAGGGTGCTTGGTCTGGATCTCCCCGGTCTCCTCGTCCAGCCTCAGGCCGATCTCCGGGTATGGCTCGCCAACCGTGCCGAGTTTCATTCTGCCGATGAAGTTCACGGTGGCGATCGCCGCGTTCTCGGTCATCCCGTAGAGCTCGTAGACGTTCAGGCCGAGTCCGTGGAAGAACTGGATGACCTCGGGCGCGATCGGTGCCGCGCCCGTGCCGGCCCAGCGGCAGCGGCGAAGACCCACCCGTTCACGAAGCGCCCGGAACACCAGCGGATAGCCGAGCGCATAGACGAGCCTGCTGGCCAGGGTGTGGACGCCCCCGTTCTCGATCCGTTGCTTGCCGATGAAGTTGGCCATCTTGAGCCCGACCGCGAACCAGAGACGCTTGACGGGTGTCCCGTCGCGACCCTTGATGAGGATGACGGCGTGGATCTTCTCCCAGATGCGGGGCACTGCGAAGAAGAGAGTGGGCTGGACCTCGCGCAGGTTCTCCTGAACCGTCTCGATCGACTCGGCGAAGTTGAGCACGGTTCCCTGGGAAGCCATCGTCCAGGTCGAGAAGATCCTCTCGGCAACGTGGCACAGCGGCAGGTACGTGAGGATCTGGTCCTTCGGTCCCGGTTTGACGTTGCCGGGCAGACGCCCGTCCACATTCACGACCTGCATCGCGCAGTAGGCGAAGTTGGAGTTGGCGAGCATCGCTCCCTTGGGCGGCCCCGTCGTGCCCGACGTGTAGACGAGGGTCATGATGTCATCGTCCTGGGCCTCGGCCATCCGGGCGTAGACGGCACCGGGGTTGGCATCGCGATGCCGGCGGCCCAGTTCCAGGAAGTCGTCCCAGAAGATGAATCGCTCGTCGTCACGCGCAAAGCGGAAACCCCGCGGCTCCACGTGGATGATCTTTTCGAGCAGCGGGAGGTCAGACAGCACCTCCATCACCTTGTCGGCCTGCTCCTGGTCCTCGGCGAGATGCACCTTGCTGCCTGAATCAGACAGCAGATACTTCACTTCGGGCGTCGGGTTGGTCGGGTAGAGACCCACCGTGATACCGCGCACGGCGACGGTGGCCAGATCGAGGATCACCCACTCGGGCCGGTCCTCCGAGTGGATCGAAACCCTGTCTCCAGGTTCCACTCCGAGGGAGATGAGACCATGGGCGGCGAGTTCGACGTCGTCCCAGAGACGGCCCCAGGTGATCTCCTGCCAGATGCCAAAGTCCTTCTCGCGCATTGCGACGGCATTTGGGGTCTTTTCCGCCCAGGCTCTGACAGCGCTGGCGACGGTGACAGCCCCGGCTCCTGCCTCGGGTGCATGGTGGCGTTCGGCGACTGTGGTCAAACCGGCTCTCCTCGTGGCCAGCGGACGAGAGCGAGCATAGAGCACTGTGACCGGGCGGCACGGCCGAAAGCCCCGAACAAATCCAGAATCTGGATCAGGCGCCTTCCACCCACTCGGCACCGCCGGGCCAGGTCTCCCGCTTCCAGATCGGCGCAGAATCCTTCAGAGAGTCGATGACGAACTGCGCTGCGGAGAAGGCGTCTTTGCGATGCGCAGACGATACGGCGACCGCCACCGAGGCTTCGCCGATCTCGACCCGGCCGGTCCGATGTTCGACGACCACTGCGAGAACGGGCCATTTCGAGAAGGCCTCGTCCACCAGTTCGGCGAGTTTGGCTTCGACGTGCTCTTGATACGCCTCGTAGTCGAGGTGGGTCACACCGGTCTTGCCGGGAGAGTGGTCACGGGCCGTGCCGAGGAACAGGGCTGTCGCTCCCGAGTCGGGCCGGGCGACCTCTGCCACGAGCGCGGCAGGGTCGAGAGTTTCGGCTTTGACGGCTACCCGGCGATAAAGGTCCCGATCGTCCATATCATTGAGTGTAAGCAACGCCCCTATCGGAGATCGCTGGGCCATTCATGAGTGACGACATCTTCTCCCGGCTGTTCGAGCTGTTCAACCAGCCCGGCCCGGTGAACCTGAAACTGGCGGCCGAGTTGGCGCGCCACCTCGCCGGAGAGAAGCAGCCGGTGGACCCCTGGCAGGCAGAGGAGTTCCGGGAACTGACCCGGCTCGCCGAGTTCCGGGTGGAGCAGGTCGCCCCCTTCGCCGTCCACGCCGCACCCGATGTCCTCCCGGTGGATGGTCGGGAGTGGGCGGAGCGAAACCTCGAAGGATTCCGGTATCTGGCCGAACCATTCGCTGGAATGGTGGACTTCGGGGGAGGCATACCGGGCATGGAGGGCATGGCCGGGATCGGGCCCGCACTGGTGGGCATGCAGGTCGGCACGCTGGTCGGCACCCTCGCCCGCTGGGTGATGGCCGGCTTCGATGCCGGAGTTCCCGTCCGGGGGACAGGCCCGATCACGTTCGTGGTGCCGACGATCGACCGGTTCATCCGCGAGCACGACCTGGACGGACGGGAGGTGCGCCTCTGGGCGGCACTCAACGAGACCGCCCACCGGGCCTTGTTCCAGGTCCCCTGGCCGGGTGAGCACCTGAGCGGTCTTCTGCAGGCGCATGCGGGGGCCGTGAAGATCTCTCCCGACCAGCTGATGGACATGTTCCAGGGTTTCGATCCGGCCCAGATGGAGTCGGGTTTCGACCCCGAGCAGATCGCCGG
>JBFGRR010000151.1:0-4582 GCA_041567215.1 Acidimicrobiia bacterium
AACACCGCCGAGTCCGTCGAGTTGACCAGGCGCGCCGCCGATGCCGGCGCTCATGCCGTGCTGGCGGTCACCCCCTACTACAACAAGCCTGAACAGGCCGGTCTGATCGCCCACTTCGAGGCGATGGCGGATGCATCGCCGCTCCCGGTGATGCTCTACAACATCCCCGGCAGGACCGGGCGGCGAATCGAGATCGACACCCTCGTCCGCCTCTCCGAGCACCCTGGAATCCTCGCCGTCAAGGACGCGGTGATGGACATCGACTTCACCTCCGAGACCGTCCGGCGGGCTCCGGGACTCGCCGTGTATTCGGGTCAGGATTCCAACACGTGGCCGATGATCGCCGTCGGCGCCGTCGGTGTCGTCTCGGTGATCAGCCACCTCGCCGGCAAGAAGGTCAAGGAGATGGTGGCGGCGGGCATCGCCGGGGAGATGGCCAAGGCCGCCCAGATACACCGCAGCCTGCTGCCTCTGTGCTGGGCGTGTTTCCTCGAGACCAACCCCGCTCCTGTGAAGGCGGCGATGTCCGAGTTCTGGGAGCCGGTGGGTGTTCCCCGGCTTCCGCTGGTTCCTCCAAATGAATCGACTCTGACCGCCATCCGTTCCGCCATGGCCGGTCTGGCCTGATGGCGCTCCGAATCACCTTCCTGGGCGGTCTCGGTGAGATCGGCCGCAACTGTGCGGCTATCGAGATCGACGGGCGGTTGGCGCTCATCGACTGCGGCCTGATGTTCCCCGAAGAGGACATGCTCGGCGTGGACCTGGTGTTTCCCGACTGGTCCTGGCTGATCGAGCGTGCCGAGGATGTCGATCTCGTGGTGCTGACTCACGGTCACGAGGATCACATCGGGGCCCTCTCCTACTTCCTGAGGGACATCAACGTGCCCGTCTACGGAACCAAACTCACTCTCGAACTCGCCAAGGGCCGGGTCGACGAGCACGGCATCGAGGCCCATTTCCATCCGGTGCAGGTCAACACCTGGCACAAGCACGGTCCGTTCAAGTTCCGGCTGATCCCCGTTTCGCACTCCGTCCCGGATGCGACCGCGGTGGCCTTCGACACCCCCGAGGGGATCGTGGTGCACTCGGGCGATTTCAAGCTCGATCCCACCCCGATCGACTCCACTCCGACCGACCTGCCCAGCTTCGCGGAGTTGGGCCGCAAGGGCATCCGCCTGCTGTTGTCCGACTCGACCAACGCCGAGCGCTCCGGTTTCGTGGAGTCGGAGCGGTCGCTCGCCGAGCCGATCGGAGACATCGTTCGTGAGGCTCCCGGTCGGGTGATCGCCGCCTGTTTCTCCTCGCACATCCACAGGGTTCAACAACTGGCGGACGCCGCTGTTGAGAGCGGGAGGAAGGTCGCCTTCTTCGGCAGGTCGATGAACCGCATCACCGACCTCGCATTCGATCTGGGTGTGATCTCGATACCGAAGGAACAGGTCGTCGACATCGCCGAACTGGTGGAGTTGCCCCCCCGAAAGCAGATGCTGATCACCACCGGGAGTCAGGGGGAGCCCTTTGCGGCGCTGTCGCTCATGGCGCAGGGCAGGCACAAATTCGTGACTCTCGACACCGGTGACACGGTGCTGATCTCGGCGACTCCGATACCGGGCAACGAAACCGCGGTGTCCCGGGTCATCAGCAGGCTGCTTCGCCGGGGTGCCACCGTCCATCACGGCCGAAATGCACACGTGCATGTCTCGGGGCACGGCGCCCGGGAGGAGCTGCTCACGTTCCTGAACGTGACTCGGCCCGCAGCGTTCGTGCCGATCCACGGCGAATACCGGCATCTGCACGCACACGCGGCACTGGCGCGCACGATGGGAGTCCCCTGGGTGGAGGTGCTGGAGGACGGCGACGCGGTGGTGGTGGACGGGGGCGAGACCAGAGTCGAGCGGCGAGCCGTGGACGCGGGCTACGTGTATCTGGACGGGTCGAGCCTCGGAGACGTGAAGAAGGCGGTGTTGAGAGACCACAGCCATCTCGCAGACGAGGGCGTCGTCGTGGTGACGGTGGCGGTCAACCACAACACCGGGAAGCTCGTCTACGGGCCCGACCTCGGCAGCCACGGGGTCATGGCCGATCCCGAGGTCGTGCTCGGCAAGGCCGCCCAAGCGGTGCGAGAGGCGGTCGAGAGCCGTGTCGGGGAGGGATCCGTCGATCTGCCCGGTCTCCAGCAGGCCGTACGCCAGGCCACGGCCCGGGTTCTTCGCGCCGAGACGTCCCGCAAACCGGTCATCATCCCCGTGGTGTTGGAGTTGTGAAGCGATTCGCCGGCCTGGCACTGCTCCTCGCCGCCTGTTCACCCGCCTTGGTGGTGGACCCCGCCGGACAGGGGTTCTTCGACGATGCCGGCGATCCGGTTCCCCGGCGCCTCGCCTACGTGGCGCCTGCCGATGAGGCTTGTGGGTGGGGGTCGGCTTCGATCCTCGAGATCGGTTGGCCGCCGGAGGATGTGATAGCCGGTACCGCCACCGAGACTCGCTTCTACGTGAGGGACCCCGAGTCCGTGGTACCACCCGTACTCCTCGAGGCGCCCTACGACGGGGGGTCCAGCCTCGACCGGACCACCGGTTACACGGGTCTCCATACCACCAGCTTCCAGATGTGGACCGGCAGCGACGAGGACATCTACGTCTACATGGTGAGCGGGCCAACCGTCGAGGCCTGGCCGCGCACTCTCACTCGCCCCGGCTGCTGATCGCGCGCTCCGCGGTCGGATCGCGCGCTGAGTCGTTGGCGCATCGGGTATGGATGTGTACTGTTTCTCCCGTATGGCGAAATCGGCACCCACCCGCCGCAGGGTGCAAGGGCGGAAGCGGGTGCCGGCAAGAAAGACCAAGACGTCGAAGATGGATTCGAACCGCCTCTCGCTGGCGGCGGTGCGGACCTACCTTCGAGACCGGCTGGGCCGCCAGGCCGACGATGTCTGGGGCATCCTGCTCATCGTCGCCTCCATCATCGTCGCCCTCTCCTTCTTCGCTCAGGCAGGGCCCGCCGGGGTCTACGTCGAGCGCGGGCTCACCTTCCTCTTCGGTGTCTGGGCCTGGGCGATCCCGTTCCTCCTCCTGGGTGTCGGCCTGTCGCTTTCTCTCGGGCGGCGCCACGACGGGACCTCTCGTCTGGTGCTGGGGTCGCTTGCCGTCTTCATCGGATCCCTGGCGCTGTTCCACCTGCTCACGGGGTCGGTGGCCCTGGCCGAGAATCTCGATCTGGTTCGTGAGAGAGGTGGGGCGGTTGGCGCGCTGATCGCATTCCCTCTCAGGCGAGCTCTCGGACTCTGGGGCGCTTTCGTCATCCTCTCCGCCGTGGTCGCCGGCGGGGTCCTCGTCGTCAGTCGTACCACGGTGAAGGACCTCCTCCACGCTTCGGCCGAGCTGCTGCGGGCGGCCCGGTCGTTTGCCCGGCGCACCAGGATCGCTCCGCCGCCTCGCCACGCCCCCCGGCCGCCTCGTGCGCGCCACATCGCTCCGTCGCCTCCCGAGCCTCCGGTGTCGGTTGATCCGCCGAAGGCGAAGAAGGTGGCGAAGGCGAAGCTGCCGGCCAAGGCCATTCCTGCCGCAGTCGCCAACGGCGATTACCAGCTTCCTCCGCTCGACCTCCTCGACGCCGGTGGTGGGGAAGAGCACAACCGACGCAGTCTCGAAGACACCGCACGCACCCTGGAGGAGACGCTTCGCCAGCACGGCGTGGCGGCGAGCCTCACGAAGATCGTGCCGGGACCGACCGTCACCCGATACGAGATCGAACTCGCACCCGGTGTGAAGGTCAACCGGGTCTCCAATCTCAACCACGACATCGCCTACGCCCTGGCCACCCCCGACGTGAGACTGCTCGTGCCGATACCGGGCAAGAGCGCGATCGGGGTGGAGGTGCCCAACCGCAAGCGGCGTCTCGTCTCCCTCGGTGACATTCTCCGCAGTCAGGAGGCCGAGACGGAGCACCACCCGCTGGCCGTTGGCCTGGGAATGGACATCAACGGCCGCCCCAAGCTCCTGAACCTCGCCGAGTTGCCACACGTACTGATCGCAGGCGCCACCGGGGCAGGCAAGTCGTCGTGCATCAACACGATCGTGACCTCGATCCTCATGCGGACCACGCCCGATGACGTGCGACTGATCATGGTCGATCCCAAGCGGGTGGAGCTCGGTCAGTACAACGGCGTTCCCCACCTGTTGACCAGGGTCATCACCAATCCCAAGAAGGCCGCCGAGGCCCTCAAGTGGGCGGTTGCGGAGATGGATCGCCGCTACGACCTGCTCGCCGATGCCAAGGTGCGCGACTTCGCCGGGTATCGCGAGAAGCTCGACGCCGGAAGACTCGATGCCGAGCAGTTCGACCGTTTCCCCTACATCGTTGTGGTCGTCGACGAGCTCAACGACCTGATGATGGTGGCGGGTCGTGAGGTGGAGGACGCCATCGTGCGGATCGCGCAGATGGCCCGCGCCGTCGGTATCCACCTGGTGATCGCGACGCAGCGGCCGTCGGTGAACGTGATCACCGGCGTGATCAAGGCGAACATCCCGTCCCGGCTCGCCTTCTCGGTGGCCAGCCAGACCGACAGCCGGGTCATCATCGACTC
>JBFGRR010000152.1:0-4560 GCA_041567215.1 Acidimicrobiia bacterium
CCTCGACCCGGCGACGGCCCGCTCGGATTTCGGGCTCGGGCCGACCGTCCAACTCGACGACTACCCCTACGTGCACCTGATGCGGAGGATCTCCGAGGAACTGCGTGCAGCCGGTCTCCCACCCGCCTTCTTCGAGTCGGATACCCACTCGATGTCCGATGGCCGCGACTGGGCCACCCTCATCCATCTGCTCAACGAGGACTACGCGTCCCTGGCCGGCGGGTGGCCGCCGGTCGGTGACCCCGGTGAGTGGTTGCTGGAGAGGATCTCCGGGGCGCGCGCCCGGGCGGGAGCCGACCCCGGATTCGTGCCTCGGGGAGATCGCGCCACGATCGCCTCCCGCATTCGTGCCGATGCCGAGCAGCTGGTCGAGGAACGGACCCCCCTCCGGACCGCGCAGGGCGACACGATCGTGGTGGAGTTCGCCCGCGGGGGTCCGGCTGGAGCCCCACTGCCGCTGCCGCCACCCCATGGATACGCCTTCTCGCTCGCGGCGCTCTCGGATGAGATCCTCGAACGGGCTTCCATCCTCTACGTATGGGTCACCCCCGAGGAGAGCCGAAAGCGGAACCGTGAGCGCGCCCGCCCCGGTGGGGACGCCTCCATCCTCCATCATGGGGTGCCCGAGCAGGTGATGTTCGCGGATTACGGGTGCGACGACATGGACTGGCTCATCGATCGCTCGACCACTCCAGGAACCGTCGACGTGCGCGGGTTCCAGGTGCCGGTCGCACGCTTCGACAACCGGGTGGACAAGACGTCATTCCTGCGGGAGGCCGACTGGCCCCCGGAAAAGGTCGCCGACCTCCACCGCGAATTGCGGGAAGTCTTCGGCTCGCTTCAATCGAGGTAGAGGACGAACCTCCCGCCGTCCCTCCGGAAGCCCATCCGTCTCAGATAGCGGTTGTGTTTCCTGGTCCCGGTCTTGGCCTCGATCCGCCCCACGCCCATCTCCGTGAAGTGCCCGGCTCCCGGGCCGAACAGCCAGCGGCCCGCCTTCAAGTCGCGGTACTGCTTGATTGCGTAGTCGAGTTCGACGTCGAAGACGCCCTCTCGGGGTTGACCGATCAGGATGCCCGCCGGGACCGCATCCCGCAGGATCCAGAACACCGAGTCACCGGGCCTGACACCGGCAAACCCCGGGTCGAAGCGGACGATGTCGTCGCGGTAGAAACGGAGGAACTCGCTCACGAAGGCCGAGTCCGGCTGCACCTCCAGAGCACGAAAGAAGGTCTCGATCCGGGAGGCCCTCGCCAGGAAGACGACGTTCAGAACGACGATGGCGACATTGGTGAGCACGATCGGCACCGACCCGATCAGGAATCCATAGCCGACGAAGGTCAACGATCCGGCCAGGCTGAGAATCCTCAGTTTCAGCACCGAGGTCATCGCCAGCGAAACGACCACCAGTAGCGAGGCTGCGTAACCGACCAGTTCGGCAGCGGAGATCTCCCACATGACGCAAGGATCGCAGATCACCCTGCGGAGCGGATGATCGCTCCTCCCAAGACCTCTTCGCCGGCGTAGAAACTGGCTGTCTGACCGGGTGCGACGCCGTACTGCGGATTATCGAAGCGAATCGTGTTGCCATCCAGCTCCGCCTCGACCGCATCGCCGTGCGCCCGGTACTGGACCTGCACCCGTTGCACGGCCGGGCGCTTCCCGGAAACCCAGGCGAGGTCACCCACCTCGACCAGTTCCACTCCCAGGTCCTCCCACCTACCGACCGTAACCGTTGCGGTCTTGGCGTCGATACCCACCACATAGCGCGGTTCCCCGACGGCGACCCCCAGCCCATGTCGCTGCCCGATCGTCACATCGACGACACCGCTGTGCCTACCGACCACCGACCCTTCCATGTCGAGCACCGGCCCGGGACGCTCGGCCGACGGGTCGCGCTGCCTGACGAACTCCCGGTAACCGCCCGGCCCCACGAAGCAGATGTCCTGGCTGTCCGGCTTGTCGGCGGTCCGAAGACCCAGATCCTCGGCAACGCGTCTGGTGTCGGCCTTCGACATTTCACCGACGGGGAACCGCACCCTGGCGAGTTCGGTCTGGCCGAGCATCGAGAGCACATACGACTGGTCCTTCGAGCGATCGACCCCGCGCAGGAGACTCCAGCCACTTCCGGACCGGCGGGTCCGGGCGTAATGACCGGTGACCAGGAGCTCACAATCGAACTGATGGGCGCGCTCGAGGAGCCTGGAGAACTTGACGGTGCGGTTGCACTCGATGCACGGATTGGGTGTCATCCCGGCCAGATACTCGGCCACGAAGTGGTCTACGACGCCGCCCATGAACTCGTCGCTGTAGTCGAGCACGTAGTAGGGGATATCGAGTTGGGCGGCGACCCTGCGGGCATCCTCGGAGTCCGACACCGTGCAGCAACCCGATGTCGGGGCCTCCCCGGCAGGGCCCTCCCAGAGCTTCAGCGTGACACCGATCACATCGTGCCCCGCTTCGAGCATCAAGGCGGCTGCGACCGACGAGTCGACCCCGCCCGACATCGCCACCAGGACCCGGCTCATCGGAGGGCCTCCAGCACGATCTTCCCTGCCCTCCGACCCTCTTCGGGTGTGGTCGTCCAACCGAACGTGAATCGCAGGCACTCCCGCGCCTCGGTCGCCGTGTACCCCATTGCGGTGAGCACGTGGCTCACCTTCGACGCACCCGACTGGCAGGCGGAAGCCGTGGAGGCGGCCACACCACGCTGGTCGAGCCGGATCACCAGGGTCTCATTGTTGAATCCGGGGAACCGAAGGTGGCTGTGCTGGAGCAGGCGATCATCGATCGTTCGCACCGCCACGCCTGCCAGCGCCTCCTCGAACCCCCTGCGGGCCTCGCCGACGTTGCTCAGGAATCGAGCGCGCTCCTGTTGGGAACACCGCATCGCCGCCACCATGCCCGCGACTCCCATGACGTTCTGGGTGCCCGATCTCCGCCCCAGCTCCTGTCCGCCTCCGTGCAGCACGGGCTCGAGCCCGGTGCCCTCTCTCACATAGAGCAGGCCGACTCCCTTGGGGCCGCCGAACTTGTGGGCCGACAGCGAGAGCATGTCGATTCCCCACTCGTCCACGGAGATGTCCGAGGCGACGTAATACTGGACGGCATCGGTGTGAACCGGGACCTGCGGCCACTTCGCCTTCACACGGCCGGCGATCTCGCCGACCGGTAGCACCGCCCCGGTCTCGTTGTTGGCCGCCATCACCGAAACGACGGCAGTGGTGGCGTCGACCGCTTCCACGACACGGTCCGGATCGACCATCCCCTGGCGGTCCACCGGGATACGCACCACCCGAGACCCCCTCCTACCCAGGAAGTCCGCGCTCTCGAGAACGGCTTCGTGCTCGACCGATGTGGTGACGACCCCTCCGCCGCCGACCGCTCGTCCCTGGATGGCCAGCGCATCGGCCTCGGTGCCGCCGCCAGTGAACACGATCTCCATCGGTCGGCATCCGAGCATCGACGCAGCCTCTTCGCGCGCTTCCTCCAGGGCGTTCTTGGCCTTTCGAGACACCCCGTGCGACCCGCTCGGGTTGCCGAACGCCTCCGATGCGAAGGGAGCCATGGCATCCCACGCTTCGGGGCGCATGGGTGTCGTGGCTGCGTGGTCCAGGTAGATCACTGCTGACCGAGCGACTCCGCCAACTCCAGGAGGGTGCGCACACCGAAGCCGGTCCCACCCTTCGAGACGTAGTGCTCACCCTTCTCGGCGCGGGCCGGACCGGCGATGTCCATGTGCGCCCACTCCGAATCGCCCACGAACTCCTGCAAGAGGAGAGCGGCTGCGATGGCGCCTCCGTAGCGGCTCCCGCCCGTGTTCTTCATGTCGGCGATCTCGGAGTCGATGTTGGATCGATAGTCGGCCGGGAGCGGCAAGGGCCACAAGCGCTCCCCGGCGCTCCGGGCAGCCGCCGCCACCTGCGGCACCGCCCCGTCGGTACCGAACAGACCGCCGATCTTGTCACCGAGGGCAACCCTGCACGCCCCGGTGAGGGTGGCGACGTCCACGATGAGGTCGGGACCCGTCTCTGCCGCCAGCGACAGGGCGTCGGCAAGAACGAGTCGCCCTTCCGCGTCGGTGTTGAGCACCTCGATCGTCTTCCCGTTGCGAATCTTCAGCACGTCCCCGGGTCGCTGTGCTCCACCTCCGGGCATGTTCTCGGCAAGAGGTGCGTACGCCGCCAGTTCGATGGGCAGGCCGAGCCTGGCTATCGCGATGGCAGCGGCGCAGACCGCAGCAGCACCCGACATGTCGGTCTTCATCGTCTCCATGAACTGGGCGGTCTTCAGCGAGAGTCCGCTCGAGTCGAAGGTGATCCCCTTTCCCACCAGGGCCAGTCTCCTCCTGGCGCGCCGCGGCTTGTGAGTGAGCACCAGCAAGCAGGGGGGCATGTCCGATCCCGCCCCGACTCCGAGTATTCCGCCCATCCGCTCCGCAGCGAGTCTCTCTGCGTCCCACACGTCGACCGACAACCCCGAACCGTTGGCGGCGGAGGCGACCCGTTCGGCAAACGCCATCGGACCCTTCGCTGCGGACGGCTCGTTGACGAGGTCGCG
>JBFGRR010000153.1:0-4525 GCA_041567215.1 Acidimicrobiia bacterium
AGGAAGGGCCGCAACTCGATCTGCTCGAGATGAATGGGCAGGGCCGCCCGATCGAGCCGTGAAACGATCAAGAGGTCCTCGATGAGGCGCTGGAGCCGGCGCGCCTGCCGGCGGGCGCTGCCCAGGAGGTCGTCGGTCGCCTCGACGCTGATCCCGGGCCTGGAGACGGTATCGAGCGAACCGATGATCGAAGTGAGCGGAGACCGGAGCTCATGTGACACGACCGACACGAAGTCGGACTTCATCTGGGCGACCTCCTGCATGCGCCGGCTCATCTCTGCGGCCGCTTCGTACCGGCCCAACTGGGAGACGACGAGAGCCGCGGGAGCGGCCAGAGACGACAACTCGTCCAGCCGGTCGTCGCCGAACGGGCCATGCTCGGGGTCTCCGACGGCCAGGACGCCGACGGTGTGCCCCTCCACCTTGAGGGGAGCGATGATCACCTCTCGAAGCCCCAGCTCCTTGATGATCCCGAGCTGACCGGAGTGGGTGCCTATCGACTCGATGTGGGTGGTGGCGCCGGATCGGAACACCTGGGCGACCACCCCGCCGGCAGAGAGCGGGACGTTGACCTCGTCGATGTCGAGGGTGTGCCCGTTCACCCAGATCGGGCTCAGGGTCTGCAGGTCGTGACGTTCTGGGCGGTACAGGAAGACGATGCCCACCTGTGAATCGAGGTAGTTGCAGATGGTCCCGACCATCTGCGGCAGGCCCTCCCTGAGCGACTCTGCACCGGCGAGCGTCGCGCTGACGGCATACAACCGTGCGAAATCCGACTGCTGTGCGTTGAGGTCGGTCAGCCGGGTCTCGCTCTGCAGGGCCTCGCGCGCGAACTCGTGCCCGAGGACACCCGACACGGTGGCGACGACGACGATCGTGAACGCCGGGAAGAGCAGCGCTTCCAGAGTGTCCGCCTGTCCGCTCTCGAAGGCTGCGAAGCCGAGGGCTCCGATGGTGATGAGCGTGATCATCATGTGGCGAATCCGGGTCAGGGCCAGCCCGGTGAGGACCACCACTCCTGCGAACAGTGGTTGGATCGCCGGAAACAGGCTGGGGATCGTCGAAATCGCCCCCAGGGCGATCGTGAAGGCGACTATCCAGGCCCAGGACAGCCACTGGCCGAGCGACCCGGCCATGGCCTCGTGCCAGTTGACCGCCGTCGCCAGCGCCAGAACCAGCACCAGGGCAGCCGCCGTGGTGAGAAACCGGGGGAGCAGGACCACTTCGGTGCGGACTGCCTGGGCGGTGAGTATCACGAAAATCGTCCACGCCAAGAAGACACTGCGGCGCACCGCAGTGGACCGGAACCGGGTCAGCGGTTCGGACGTGGGAAAGAGGAACTCTCTCATGCTGTTGGCTTCCAACTGTATCCTCGGCATCCGTGACAGCCCGGTTGAGCATTCGCTGATGGCTCTCAAGTCGTATGCCGGGGGTCGGCTGTTCGCCCAGGTACATGGCGATGACCCGCCAGAGGTGATCGCACTCCATGGCTGGGGGAGGAGAGGCGCCGACTTCGATCGGGTTCTGGCGGGACTCCCTGCGCTCGCGTTCGATCTGCCCGGATTCGGAGCTTCACCACCACCCGGCGCCGCCTGTGGCGCCCGGGGATATGCAGAGTGGTTCGTTCCCGTACTCGAGGCCCTGGAGAAGCCACCAGTGGTGGTGGGGCACTCATTCGGAGGTCGGATCGCCGTTCAGCTGGCCGGAATGACTCCCCTCGCCGGCCTGGTGCTCACCGGCGTCCCCCTGCTTCGTACCTCCGTGCCCCGCCGTCCCTCTGCGCGGTTCCGACTTGCCCGGTTCGCAAACCGGATCGGCCTGCTCGGGGACGCTCGGATGGAGGCGCTCCGGCGAAGGCGGGGGTCTGCCGACTATCGGGCAGCAACGGGCGTGATGAGGGACGTGCTCGTCGCCGTGGTCAACGAGACCTACGAGACCGAAACCGCCGAACTGGCGATTCCCGTGCACCTCGTGTGGGGTGGCGATGACCGTGAGGTCCCGATTGCAGTGGCCGAGCGCGCCGCCGGCCTGATCAGCAACTGTGAACTGACGATCCTCGAAGGCATCGGGCACCATGTGCCCATCGAAGCGCCTTCCTCTCTTCGCAGGGCCATCGAGGCGATGATGCAGGAATGATCTGGCTCTCTGGCGTTCTCTTCGCGGTTGCGATCACATCAGCGGCCCCGCGCTGGCTGCGGATCGCTCAGCGGGAGCACTATCTGGCAGGGTCGGTGACCCGGTTCATGCTGCGATGGTGGATGTCGCGGCCAATCAACGTCGCTCTGGTGCTTGCAGGAGCGGCCGGCGCAGCAGTGGACTGGCTCGGTCCCGTGGCGCTGCTGGTGGCGATCGTCGGCCCGGTCGGTCTCTCGGTGAGGGGCCGGACTAGCCCACTGGCATGGACGCCACGGCTGAGGCGCGTCGTGACCGTTGCGGCGCTCTTCGTGCTGGCGGCGCTTGCCGTGTGGCCGAGGTCGATCTGGGTGTTGCCCTTGGCAGGGCCGCTCCTGGTGGATCTGGCGTTGATCGTCCTTCGACCCGTCGAGGAGCGTCTCGGCCGGGTGTGGGTGGAGTCGGCCGCGGCTGCGCTGGCCGGCTCCGGGGCCCGTGTGGTCGGCATAACCGGTTCCTACGGAAAGACGACGACGAAGGGGTATCTCCGGCAGCTGCTCGGCGGGGTGACCACGGTGGTGGCCAGTCCGGCCAGCTTCAACAACCGGATGGGTCTCGCAAGGGCCATCAACGAGAACCTGCTGCCAGGAACGGAGGTGTTCATCGCCGAGATGGGTACCTACGGTCCCGGCGAGATCCGTGACCTCTGCGACTGGATCACACCGGAGGTGGCGGTGATCACCGCGATCGGACCGGTGCATCTCGAGCGGATGGGGAGTGAGGAGAACATCGCCGCTGCCAAGCGGGAGATCGTCGAGCGGGCGAGGGTCGCCGTTCTCAACATCGATCATCCGCTGCTCGCCGCGATCGCCGAGGAGGAGTCGGCCGTCCGGGAGGTGATCACCTGCTCGGGGGCCGATCCCGACGCCTCGGTGTTCGCAAACGCCGAGTCCGGGGAGATCGTGGTGGGCGGAACGGTCGTCGGTGGCTTCGACCCGTCGGACGCTCTGGCGGGCAACGTCGCCTGTGCGGTTGCCGCGGCGATCGCCCTCGGGTTCGATCCGTCCCAGTTCCTCGGTGACCCGGTCGCGCTGCCGGCCGCTCCCCATCGGCTCACGGTCAGCACTTCTGACAGGGGGTTCTCTGTCATCGACGACACTTTCAACTCGAATCCGGCGGGTGCCCGAGCCGCTCTGGATGCCCTGGTCGGCACCGTCGGAGACGGCCGCAGGGTGATGGTGACGCCGGGCATGGTCGAACTCGGTCGGCGACAGCGGCCCGAGAACCGCGCCCTCGCCGCCCGGGCGGGCGAAGCAGGTGTGGAGGTGATCGCGGTGGGGAGGACCAATCGGCGGTCTTTGCGAACCGGTGGCGCGGTTATCGTTTTCGACACCCTCGCCCAGGCCGTCGCCTGGGTGAAGGCGAATCTGGGCCCCGGAGACGCGGTCCTCTACGAGAACGATCTGCCCGACCACTACCCGTGATGGTGACAACATGCCGAGGCCGGTGATCCTCTTCGGGGGACCTTCACCCGAACATGACATAAGCGTGAGCACCGGATTGCAGGCGAGTCACACGCTGGGGGACGTCTACGCCGTCTATTGGGGCAAGAACGGGCGCTTCTTCCTGGTCCCGCCGGGCAGCGAACCTGGCGAGTTCGCCGACGGGGTCCCCCGTCAGGCGAAGGAACTGACCTTCGCAGCCGAACCCGGCCAGGGCTTCGTCCCGAAGAAGAAGCGGCTGGAGGGGTCGGTGGTGGTCAATTGCTGCCATGGGGGCCCCGGAGAAGACGGCACCCTGCAGGCGGCGCTGGATCTGGCCGGGTACCGCTACACCGGTCCTGGAGTGGCCGGATCGGCACTGGGAATGGACAAGCTGGCCTTCTCGGCTTCGGTGATGGCCGCCGGTATGCCGGCCCTGCCGCGTCTGCTGCTCGCGCCCAGAGTGGTCCCGTCCTTCGAGGCTCCTTTCATCGTCAAGCCACGGTTCGGAGGAAGCTCGATCGGGATCGAAGTCGTCGAGGACCTGGACACCGCCATGGCGCTGCTCGGAGGGCCGCACATGGGGCAGGGTGCGGTCATCGAGCCCTTCCTCGCCGGATGCCGGGATCTGCAGGTGGCCGTCAGGACCCATCCGGCGTTCGAGACGTCGGCGATCGAGGAGCCGAAGCGCGCGCAAGGCGGCTTGTACTCCTACGAGCAGAAGTACCTCGCGTGGGGAGAAGGCGGATCTGCCGGCCGCGATCTACCCGCCTCCGTGCCTGCGTCGCTCGAGGCGGATCTCAGGCGGATGGCGCGGCTGGTGTCGGATCTGGTCGGAGTCAGATCCGTGGCGAGGATCGACTTCCTCGAGCGCGACGGGGAGTTGTGGGTCAACGAGATCAACACCATCCCCGGGTCGCTCGCCGCCTATC
>JBFGRR010000154.1:0-4468 GCA_041567215.1 Acidimicrobiia bacterium
ACGTGGGAGCGGCGGTGGATCGTGTGGACATGCTCGAGATCCACTCGGGTTCGATGCAGAACTTCGAACTGCTCAGGGAAGCGGGCAAGACCCGGAAACCGGTCCTTCTGCGCCGGGCTCCGTCGGCGACCATCGACGAGGTGCTCTGGTCGGCCGAATACCTCCTCGCGGAGGGCAATCCCAACGTGGTCCTCGTGGAGAGGGGCATCCGCACGTTCGGTTCGTCGTACACCGACACCCTGGACATCTCCTCGGTACCCGAGTTGAAGGAGGTGTCCCACCAGCCCGTGCTGGTAGACCCGTCACATGCTTCGGGGGGCGCCAATCGGGTGCCGCCGCTGGCTCTCGCCGCCCAGGGCGTGGGCGCAGACGGGCTGATCATCGAGGTGCACCCCCAACCCGCCGACGCCCTGTCGGAGGGCCCTTTGCAGCTGGACGTCCAGGAGTTCGCCGCGCTGATGTTCTCACTTGGGGTGAACCGGATGCGCGCCCATATCGACCTCGTGGACAGGGAAATCGTCCGGCTCCTGGCCCGGCGCCAGGAACTGGCCACCGAGATCGGGAGGGTCAAGGCGGCCCGAGGGCTGCCGATCCGGGCTCCACAGCGCGAGGGTGAGCTGCTGGCGATCATCCGGGAGGAGGCCGAGCTGCGGGGAATCGACCCCCGGCATGCCCAGGCGCTCTTCGAGCTGGTGCTCGAGGAGTCCCGCAGGGTCCAGGAGGAGATGCGCCGCTAGGAGAGCGAGTCGCGCCAGGCCAGCCAGTCGGCCACCGGGGCGAGGTCGAACCGAGGTCCACCCATGCCCAGGGTGATCTGTGTGGCGCCGGCAGCGACCATCTCGTCTCCGAGGTGGAGCTTCTTCGGGTCGACGCCCACGGACCTCTCGATCTTGGCCGGGTCGGTGCCCTCGACCGAGCACCACTCGTCGAGGATGGCGTTCTTGTGTCTGATCTTCTCGGCGTCGCCGAACCCGTGCCAGATGTCGGCGTGGCGCGCCGTGTACCGGAGTGTCTTCTTCTCGCCGCCCCCGCCGATGAGGATGGGGATGTCCCGAAGCGGCGCCGGGTTCAGCTTGGCCAGTCTCGCCTCGATCCGGGGCAAGGCTTCGGCCAGCGCCGCCAGGCGCGTCCCCGGAGTCCCGAACTCGTAGCCGTATTCGGTGTAGTCCTTCTCGAACCATCCCGCCCCGATCCCGAGGATGAGGCGTCCTCCGGAGGCGTGGTCGACGGTCCGGGCCATGTCGGCCAGCAGCTCGGGATTGCGATAGGAATTGCAGGTGACCAGGGCGCCGATCTCGACCCGCTCGGTGATCTCGGCCCAGGAGCCGAGCATGGTCCAGCATTCGAAGTGCTTGCCGTTCGGGTCACCGTAGAGCGGGTAGAAGTGGTCCCAGTTGTAGACGATGTCCACGCCCATCTCCTCGGCCGCGACGACGGCGTTGCGGATGTCGGCGTACTCCCCGTGCTGGGGGTGGAGTTGCACTGCGATGCGTACGTTGGCCATTTCTCGGTTCTCCGTGTGGCGGGGAAACCGAAACTAGCCAGCCGAGAGGCCTACCGGGTACCCGCCATGGTGTCGTGGATCAGGTGATCGACCACCGCGGCCAGGGCATCCTCCTCCGATCCGCCGGCGGCAAGTGAGGCCTCGTATGCGGCGATCTGACGGTGGGCCGAGGTCCCCTCACGGGCGATGACCCGGGCGTGCTGGACCTCCTCGAGGCAGCCGAGCTCGTCGGCGTCGCGGCTGACCAGTTCGACCAACTCGTCGATCAGTTCCGGGAACGGGACCAGCTGGGAGCGCCCGTAGTCCATCAACTCGGTGTCGATCCCGTATCGCTGGGCTCTCCACACGTTCTCGGCGACGAGCATGTTGGCATACATCCGCCAGCGCTGGTTCTTGGTTCGGAGCCGCCACAGCATGTGGATAATCGATCGATAGAGGGCCGCTATCGCGATTGCGTCCTTCCAGCGTGTGCAGATGTCGGAGATGCGCATCTCGATGGTCGGGAACTTGACGGACGGCCGGATGTCCCACCACATCTTGGATGCGTCTTCGATGATGCCCGCGCCCGTCAGAACGCCGATGTGGCGTTGATACTCGGCCCAGCTGTCGAAGTGCTCGGGCAGACCGGTGCGGGGGAGGGTCCGGAACACGTTCATCCGGTAACTCTTGAGGTTGGTGTTGCGCCCTCCCCAGAAGGGTGACGAGGTGCTCAGGGCCAGGAGATGGGGAAGGAAGTAGGTGACCTGGTTCATCAGGTCGATCCGCAACTCCGGGTCTTCGATGGCGCAGTGGACGTGCATCCCGCAGATGACCAGGCGGTGTCCGACCATTCCCAGGTCCTGGGCCAGCATCTGGTACCGGTCGCGGTCGGTGTGCTGCTGCTCCCACCAGAGAGCGAAGGGGTGGGTCGATGCAGCGATGAGCCTCGCTCCGTTGCGTTCCGCCACGGCGCCCAGGTCCCGTCTGAGGGCCTTGAGGTCCTCGGCGAGGCTCTGGATGTCGCGGTGGGGGTGGGTCCCGACCTCGATCTGGGCACGGAGCAACTCCGGAACCACCCTGGTACCGATCTCGGCGATCGCCTCTTCCCACAGCCGTCGCGGCGGGTCGGTCACCAGGTTGCGGGTCTCGGGGTCTACCAGGAGGTATTCCTCCTCGACGCCAACGGTCAGCGATGGTCGCGCCATCGGCTGACCATACCGCCGCCACCCCCTGTCCTGTGGCCGTGATCGGCGGCTTTCATGCGAGGACTCGCGCCGCCACAGCTCTGCGGGACGCCTCGGCGTCGGGACGGGCGTGGCAGCCGTCGAGGTGGTCGTTGACCAGTCCCATGGCCTGCATGAAGGCGTAGATGGTGGTGGGACCGACAAAGGTCCAACCCCGTCTCTTGAGATCCTTCGACAAGGCCACCGAAGCCGAGGTCGTCGCCGGAGGCTCCGCGAGGGCGGGCCGATCCAGCTCGGCGTGTCGCCAGAAGAACGCGGCGAGTGAGCCGAACTCCTCGGTGAGGGCTAGCGCCCTGGTCGCGTTGTTGATGGTCGAGCGGATCTTCCCCTGGTGCCGGACGATGCCCTGGTTGGCGAGGAGCGCTCTGACGTGATCCTCACCAAAGCCGGCCACCACTGTCGGATCGAAGCCGGAGAACGCCTCGCGGAAGTTGTCCCGCTTCCTGAGGATCGTCAGCCACGAGAGCCCGGCCTGGAAGCCCTCGAGGCAGATCTTCTCGAATAGACGGTGGTCGTCTGCCACGCCGAATCCCCACTCCTCGTCGTGGTAGGGGCGGTACTCGGGACCCTCTGCACCCCACCAGCAGCGTCGTTTCCCGTCATCTCCGAGGACAGTCTCCATGCATGAGCACGCTAGGCCATAAACGTCCGACCGTCCTACATTGATCGTCATGACTGATCGCAGACGCGTGTCCGGCGCGATCGCTGCCGGGGTCGCCCTTGCTGCAGGAGAGTTGGTGGCGGGCATCTTCGCCTCCGTGCCCTCGCTCGTCTCGGGTGTGGCGACCGGCGTCATCGATGCGGTCCCCAAGTCCGTGAAGGACTTCGCCATCGAGGTGTTCGGAACCTACGACAAGCTCGCCCTGGGAATCGGCATCGTCGTGGTCTCACTGCTGATCGGGCATGCGCTCGGGCTCAGGATGATCGAAAAGCGGCTCGTGGCCTGGTTGGTCTTCGGCGCTTTCGGCATCACCGGCGCCGCCCTGGCGGCGAGGTCGCCGCAGGCGGACCTGGCTCCGGCGTTGCTGGCCGGTGCGTCCGCAGCGGTCTTTGGACTCCTGGCGCTCGCCTTCCTGGCGCGCCCCAGGGAAGCGACGGACGAGGGGCGGCGGCTCTTCCTGGTGTCGGCCGGATCGCTGGTCACCCTGGCGATCCTCGCTGCGTGGGGTGGAAGCCTGCTCGCCGACCGCACCCGGCGCATCTTCGCGAGGCGCGAAGACGTGATCCTCCCAGAAGCCGTCGAACTCGCCGGCGTTCCCCCCGGGTCGTCGCTCGAGGTTTCCGGTATCTCGCCCTTGGTCACTCCCAACGACGAGTTCTACCGGATAGACACCGTCCCCTTCACCGTCCCGAGCGTGGATCTGGACACCTGGACGGTGCGCATCCATGGGATGGTCTCTCGCGAGGTCGAGTTCACCTACGCAGACCTCGCCGGGATGGACATGGTCGAGAGGCACGTCACCCTCACCTGTGTCTCCAACGAGGTGGGCGGGGAGTTGATCGGGACGGCCAAGTGGCTCGGCGTGCCACTGGCCTCCCTGCTCGATGTGGCCGGGGTGGACCCGGGCGCCGAGCAGATCATCGGCCGCTCGGTGGACGGGTTCACGGTCGGATTCCCGGTCGATGCGGCCTTCGACGGGCGTGAGGCCCTGGTCGCGATCGGCATGAATGGCGAACCGCTTCCTTTCGACCACGGCTTCCCCGCCCGTCTGGTGGTGGCCGGTCTGTACGGCTACGTGTC
>JBFGRR010000155.1:0-4448 GCA_041567215.1 Acidimicrobiia bacterium
CGACCCCGCCTACCTGGACCGCGTGAAGGCGCGCATCGACGCGGGGGAGGAGCGCCTGGATCCCGACACCGTCGTCTGCCGGGCGTCGTGGCCCGTGGCGGTACGGGCGGCCGGGAGCGCCCTGGCCCTCGGCGAGGCGCTCCTCGGCGGAAGCATCGAGGCGGGATTCGCCCTGGTGCGCCCTCCGGGTCACCACGCCTGCCGCAGCCGCGCCATGGGGTTTTGCCTCCTGAACAACGTGGCGGTGCTGGCCCGTTTTCTCCAGGCCCGGGGCAGGTCCGTCGCCATCGTCGATTGGGACGTCCACCACGGCAACGGGACCCAGTCGATGTTCGAAGATGATCCCGACGTCCTCTACGTCAGCTTCCACCAGCAGCCGCTCTATCCGGGCGGGGGAGCGCTGACCGACACGGGTTCGGGGGCAGGGCGCGGCACCACCGTCAACATCCCGGTACCTCCACGCACGGCCGGAGATGTGTTCTCGGCGGCGTTCGACCGCATCATCGCCCCCGTGATCCGCCAGTTCGAGCCGGAATGGATCCTGGTGAGCGCCGGCTACGACGCCCACGAGGACGATCCTCTGGCCGAATTGCGGCTGCTCTCGGCCGACTACGCGAGGGCCGCCGGCCTCCTGGACTCGCTTGCGCCCGGCCGGGTCGTGTTCTTCCTCGAGGGTGGATATCACCTTCCGGCCATCACCGAGTCGGTGGCCGCGTCGCTTCGCGGGGCGGTACTCCACACCGCCGCTGGAGCAACGCTGTCGTCGCCGGAAGCATCGTGGACGGCGCTTTCCGCCGCATCCTCGGTGGCGAGCCGCCATTGGCGGGTGGGCTGAGCAAAAAGCGTCAAGCGACGGTCATGTCGGTCCGATAGTTGAGAACGACCACTCGCCTATGGAGACAGACAAATGGCAATGAAGCTCGAAGACCTCTTGCGCCGTGCAGTCGATGCCAGCGCCTCCGATGTGCACCTCAAAGTCGGCGCCCCTCCCTGCATGAGGATCGACGGCGAGTTGCGGCGTATGGAGGACCTCGAAACCCTCAAGCCGGGAGACACCGAGGCATACGCCCAGGTGATCTTCACCCAGAAGGCGGCCAACGACTTCAAGACCTTCGGTGAAGCCGACTTCGCATACGGGCGCCAGGATCTGGGCCGTTTCCGGGTGAGTGCCTTCCGCCAGCGCGGTTCATTGAGCCTGGTGATGCGCCATGTCGTTCCCGGTGTCCCCTCCCTGGAGCGGTTGGGACTGCCTCCTATCGTCAAGCGGCTCGCATCCGAGACCCGAGGGCTGCTGCTCGTGGCCGGCTCCTCGGGTTCGGGACGCACCACCTCGGCCGCCGGGATCATCGAGCACATCAACGCATCGCGACCGGTGTCGATCGTGACCATCGAAGACCCGATCGAGATCCTCTTTCCCGACAAGATGGCCATCGTCGCCCAGCGGGAGATCGGTGTCGATGTGGCCGACTACGCGTCGGGTATCAGGCGTGCCACCCGTCAGAACTCGGATGTGATCATGGTGTCGGAGATAGCCGACCGAGAGACCGCCTCGGCTGCACTCGCCGCCGCCGAAACCGGCCACCTGGTCGTGGCGACGATGCACACATCCGATCCGTTCGAGACGATCGGCCGGTTCATCGGTTTCTTCCCCGCCGACCAGCAACGTCTGGTGCGCATCCAGTTCGCAAGCCAGCTCGTTGGGGTCATCGCGCAGGTGCTCGTCGACTCCGTCACGGGTGGAAACCGGGCGCTGGCCACAGAGATCCTCGTCGGAACACCCAAGGTGGAGGAACTGATCGCCTCTGCGGCCCCACGCGAGGACTACCTGGAGATGATCAAGGACAGCACCTTCACCGGCATGCAGTCGTTCGATCAGTCGCTCTTCGGCCTGGTCCAGGCGGGGAGGGTCTCGGTGCAGAACGCCCTCCTGTACGCACGGAGCACCCATGAGTTCCGCGCCAAGGCGATGGAGGCCGGTATCGACGGCTGAGCAACCGACGGCATCTCTGCGAGGTACCGTCGATGGCTCATGATTCCCGAGAGGTTGCGCTGGCTGACTGATCCCGCAGGGGTGCCCGCAACTCTGGGCCGGCTCTTCGAAGCGGCCGGGCATCAGCTCTACCTGGTGGGCGGATCGGTGCGTGACGCGATCCTCGCCCGCGAACACGTCGACCTCGACTACGCCACCGATGCCCGACCGGAACAGACCAAGCGGATCGTCGCCGGATGGGCGGACTCCGTGTTCACCGTCGGTGAGGCGTTCGGAACCATCGGAGCCCGCCGGGACGGGCGCACCCACGAGATCACCACCTTCAGGTCGGAGGTCTACCGCGAGGAGTCCCGCAAGCCGAGAGTCGCCTACTCCGACACGATCGAAGAAGACCTTTCCAGGCGGGACTTCACCGTGAATGCGATGGCCATACTCCTCCCCGGCGCCGAGACGGTCGATCCCCATGGGGGCCTGGTCGACCTGGCCCGCCGCAGGCTGGCGACGCCGCTGGATCCACACGTGTCCTTTTCCGACGACCCGCTGCGGATGCTGCGCCTCTACCGCTTCCAGGCAACGCTCGGATTCGAGGCCGATCCGGCTGCCGAAGCTGCCGTCAGGGAGATGGCCGGCCGGATGTCGATCGTGAGCGCGGAGAGGATCCGCGACGAGTTCTCCAAGCTGATCACCGCCCACGCGCCCGGGGATGCCCTGCTGGCGCTCGTCGAGTCGGGACTCGCCGAAGTGTTCCTTCCCGAGTTGGGAGAGCTGGCGATGGCCCAGGATCCGCTCCACCGGCACAAGGACGTGCTCAGACACACGATCGCCGTCACGGAGAAGGCTTCGCCGGACCTGGTTCTCCGGCTGGCGGCGCTCCTCCACGACGTGGGCAAGCCGGCGACGAGGGAGTTCGGTCCAAACGGTGTCACCTTCCACCACCACGAGGTGGTCGGTGCGAGGATGGCCAGGGACCGGCTCCGGGCCTTGCGATACCCCAAGGATGTCATCGAGGACGTACGCCGGCTCGTGTTCCTCCATCTGCGTCCCCACACCCTCAAGATGGGATGGACCGACTCGGCGGTGCGCCGCTATGTCCGCGACGCCGGGCCGCTGCTCGCACGGCTCAACGAACTGGTCCGCTGCGATGTCACCACCGCCAACGAGCGGCGAGCCCGCAACATCCAGGCTCGTATCGACGATCTCGAGCAGCGAATTGAGGAACTGGCCCAACGAGAGGAACTCGAGGCTCTGCGACCTCCGATCGACGGACACGCGGTGATGGCCTTTCTCGGCATCCCGCCGGGGCGGCAGGTGGGCGAGATCATGGCCATGCTCCTCGAGAAGAGGATCGAGGACGGCCCCTACTCGGAGGAGGAGGCGTACTCGGTGGTGCGCGAATGGGCGGTCGCGAAGGGTCTGGCCGATCCCGGGCCCCGGGCGTGAGGCGACGGCTGGCGTTTCTGCTGGTCTTGGCCGCGTGCGCGTCGCCCACTTCGGACGTGATGGACGTGGATACCACCCATGCCGCGCCCACGACACGCGTCTTCAGCCCTCAGCCGGGGGCTTCGGGCGCCGGCGACCGGATGCTCCCCTACGCGGGCAATGGCGGATACGACGTGACCGGGTATCGCCTCGACATCCAGGTGGACATGGATTCCGGCGCGGTCGTGGCCCTTGCCGAGGTCGACGCTCTCGCCCTGGTGGATCTGACCCAGTTCAACCTGGACCTGGTGGGGCTGACGGTCGAGGAGGTCACCGTCTCCACCGCCGATTGGGAGGAGAGCGTGCGCTTTTCGAGGGAGCGCCGTGAACTGGTCGTGGACCCGGCGGAGGTGATCGGTGCAGGCACCGAGTTCGCCGTGGCGATCCGGTACACCGGGGTCCCCTCACCCGTCGCCCGCACTGCCGGGCCGTTCGACGCCGGGTGGAACTGGACCCCCGACCTGGTCTTCGTGTTCTCGGAGCCAGATGGCGCAGCCGGATGGTTTCCATCGAACGATCACCCGACCGACCGTGCGCCCGTGGAGTTGAGCGTCACCGTTCCTGGAGGTTGGGACGTCGTCTCCGGCGGCAACCTGGTGGCAGTGGAGGCGGTCGACCAGGGCCTCTTTCGCCACACCTGGCACATGCGAGACCCGGTTGCCCCCTATCTGGTGCCCCTGGCGATCGGCAGATTCGACTCGCGCCAGGAGCCGGGCGACTCGATCTCGATAACCACCTGGTTCCCGGACGACTGGGAAGGAGCCACCCTCGAGCCGTTTGCGCTCCAGGCCGAGATGATCAGCTTCTTCGAGTCGAGGTTCGGCGAGTATCCGTTCGAATCGGCCGGCGCGCTGATCGTGGACTCCGACTTCAGGGCCGCTCTCGAGACCCAGACGATCCCCACCTACACGACGGCGTCTCTGCTGTTGGGGGAGCAATTGGTGGCCCATGAGCTGGCTCATCAGTGGTTCGGCAACGC
>JBFGRR010000156.1:0-4337 GCA_041567215.1 Acidimicrobiia bacterium
CACGCGCAGACGACACATCGAAGGCGGCCTTGCCGCGGAGGATGCCGGCCGGGCTGTCCGCCAGGACACCGTCCTCGACGAGCCTCTCGACGGTTTCGACGACCAGGGCGCTGTCCAGGTCCAACGTGGCCGTGATCTCGGCGATCGAAACAGGCCGAGCGGCCACCTCTACGAGGCCGACGATGTCCAATTCGTGCTGGTGTGCCATGTACCTCCCCTGGATCGGGCACCACTTTCGCGTATTCGCATCACTCGTGTCGTGCAGAGCGGGGAGAGATGGCTCTGAGTAGTCTCACATTCAGCCGTCGAAGTTGGGGTCTATGGACAAAGTCACCGCCTTGAAACAGTCGCCGCTACTCGCTGCTCTCGACGAGCGGCAACTCCAGGGTCTGGCTTCCGTTGCCAAAGAGCGCCATTTCGATGCCGGAGACAAGCTGATATCTGCCGGAACCAAAGGTGGCCTGGCGATGTTCGTGCTGCTGTCCGGGCGTGTCGAGATCTCGAAGAACGGCGTGTTCATCTCCGACCTTGGCCCCGGTGCCCATGTGGGCGAGATGGCAGTGCTCGGCCCCGACGACATGCTTCGCTCAGCCGATGTGATCGCATCCGAGCCCACCACGACCCTCCAGGTGACCCGCTGGGATCTCTATCCGTACCTGAAGGCCAACCCGGAGGCCGCGCTCGTCATCATCAACGAGTTGGCGGGACGCCTGGCGCTGGCCGACGAGAAGCTCGCCTCGCAGTGAGGCCTGCCTAGCGTCTGACCTCGGGCAGGACCGAGGTGCGGAGCACGATCTCGCTCCGATAGCTGCGGTGGACTTCGCGCAGCTCCCGGTCTTTCTCGTTGAGCACCGTGTCCATCTGCTGTTGGAGGCGCTCGACCCGTCCGCGCAGGCTGTCGATCTCCTTCTGGAGCTCCAGGACCTGCTTCACCCCTTCGAGGTTGAGTCCTTGCTCGGTGAGCCGCTGGATCAGGTTGAGCCTGTCGATGTCTTCCTGTGAGTACCGCCTGGTCCCCCCCGGCGTGCGGTAGGGCTCGATCAACCCCTTGCGCTCGTAGATGCGCAGCGTCTGCGGGTGCATGCCGGCCAGCTCGGCTGCAACCGAGATGACGAACACCGCTCTCCTGTCACGTTTCACCATGTGTGTCTTCCCATCATGGCGCCTTCAGATGGGATCGGACGTCTTCTGTCTCGAATCCGGACAGCTCTTCGATCAGCTTGCGCTCGTCTTTCGAGACACGACGGGGTACCACCACGGCCACCTTGACGAGCAGGTCTCCGGCACGGCCGCGGGTCGGCTGCACGCCCCGGCCCCTGACCCGGAACACCTTTCCCGTCTGCGTTCCCGCCGGGATCTTGAGTGTGACGTCCCCGTCCAGTGTCGGCACCGTGACCTTGGTCCCCAGCACGGCCTCGCTGTAGGTGACGGGCACGGTGACCGTCAGGTCGTCTCCCTTGCGACCGAACAACCGATGCGGTGCGACGTGCACCCTCACCAGGAGGTCGCCGTTGGGTCCGCCGTTCTGGCCGGGTCCGCCCTTTCCGCGCAGCCGGATGGCGGCCCCGTCATGGACACCGGCGGGGCTCGTCTCCTGGATAGACCGGCTCCTCACCTCGGTGCCCCGGCCCCGGCACGACGAACACGGTGTCTCGATGAGGAGCCCGGCGCCCCGGCATCGGTTGCATGGCTGGGTGAAGCTGAAGAAGCCCTGGTTCTGGGCCACCTGACCCGCGCCGTTGCAAGTTGGGCATGTGGACACCGGGGTTCCCGGCTCCGCCCCGTTCCCCTTGCAGTGGGCGCACGACGCCTCACCGCGCACCAGCACCGTCGTGGTGACTCCCCGCACCGCATCCTCGAAGTCGAGGGTGAGTTCGGCGGATGTGTCGGGACCGCGTTGAGGGCCGCCGGTGCGGCCGAACCCGAACAGATCACCTATCCCGCCACCGAAGAGGTCCCCGAGGTCCTCCATGCGGATTCGCTGGCCTCCGAACGGCCCGGTTCCCCCTCCGAAGCCGGTGAATCCTCCGCTGTCCACGAGGCGGCGCACCTCGTCGTACTCCGCCCTCTTCTCGGGGTCCGAGAGGATCGAGTAGGCCTCCGAGATCTGCTTGAACCGGTCCTCGGCGGCGGTGTCGCCTGGATTGGCGTCCGGGTGGTACTTCTGCGCGAGTTTCCTGTAGGCGCGCTTGAGTTCCTCTGGTCCTGCCTCTCTCGAGACACCGAGGACCTCGTAGAAGTCCTTTTCCACCCAGTCGCGGTTCATCCCGTGTAGTCCAGTGCCACCAGGGCGGGTCGCACCACTCTGCCCTTCAATCGGTAGCCGCGCCGAAGTTCGCCGCTGACGACCAGGTCGCCTTCTCCGTCCGCAGGCGAGGTCACGGCCTCATGAAGCTGGGGGTCGAAGGGTTCGCCCCATGCTGGTATCGGCTCGAGGCCCTCCTTCGCCAGCGCATCCAGCAACTGGGTATGGGTTCCTCGCATGCCCGCCATGAGTTTGGCGTCGGACTCACCGTCCGGTTCATAGGCGACCGCCGCGTCGAAGCTGTCGAGAACGGGGAGCAAGGCCTCCAAGAGGCGCTCGGTGGCCCTCTCGACGATGCCCTGCTGATCCCGAAATGCCCGCTTGCGGAAGTTGTCGAAGTCGGCGGCGACCCTCCGCAGGTCGTCCAGGTAGGCGGAGGCCTCGTTGCGAGCCGTGTGAACCTCGGCCAGCAGGACCCTCACCGCCTCGTCGGGGTCGTCTGGAAGGTCGATGCCTAGGGAGGCAGCGTCGGGTACCGGGTCTGCGACGATCTCGATCTCGGTTCCTTCGCTCACTCGTTCTCGCCTTCGTCGATGATCTCGGCTTCGACGATGTCCTCGTCGGAGCCTTCCCCGCCGGACTCCCCGCCGGCCTGCTCGGCCGCCGCCTGCTGGTAGAGGCGGGTGGCCATGGCCTGGCTGGCGGTGATGAGAGCGTCCATCTTGGACCGGATCGCCTGGGTGTCGGCGTCGGTGTCCTCGAGCGCGCTCTTCAACTCTGCGAGCGACGACTCGACGGCGGACTTCTCGTCGGCCGTCATCTGTTCGCCTTGCTCGGAGAGGAGCTTGTCGGTCTGATGGACCAACTGGTCGCCCTGATTGCGGGTTTCCACCTTCTCACGCCTGATCTTGTCTTCCTCGGCGTGCGCTTCGGCATCCTTGACCATGCGGTCGATGTCGTCATGGGCGAGGGCGGTCCCGCCGGTGATGGTCATCGCCTGCTCTTTCGAGGTGGCGAGGTCCTTGGCCGAGACGTTGACGATGCCGTTGGCGTCGATGTCGAAGGTCACCTCGATCTGAGGCACCCCCATCGGGGCCGGGGGGATGCCGGTGAGTCGGAACTTGCCGAGGCTCTTGTTGTCCTGGGCCATGGCCCGCTCGCCCTGGAGGACGTGGATCTCGACCTCTGGCTGGTTGCTCTCGGCCGTCGTGAAGATCTCGGAGCGACGTGTCGGGATGGTGGTGTTGCGCTCGATCATCCTCGTGGTCACCCCGCCTTTGGTCTCGATGCCCAGGGTCAGCGGTGTCACGTCGAGGAGGAGGATGTCCTTCACGTCGCCCTTCAGGACACCGGCCTGGATGGCCGCTCCGCCGGCGACGACCTCGTCCGGGTTCACACCCTTGTGTGGTTCCTTGCCGGTGAGGCTCTTGACCAGTTCCTGGACGGCAGGCATGCGGGTGGAACCGCCCACGAGCACGACGTGGCTTATGGCCGCCTTGTCGACGCCTGCGTCCTTGACCGCCTGGTTGAAGGGGCCCTTGCAGCGCTCGAGCAGGTGCTCGGTGATCTTCTGGAACTCCGAGCGGCTGAGCTTGCGCTGGAGGTGCAGCGGCCCCTCGGCCGTGGCGGTGATGAAGGGGAGGTTTATCTCGGTCTCGGCCACTGTGGACAGCTCGATCTTGGCCTTCTCGGCTGCTTCCTTGAGGCGTTGGGTGGCCATTCGGTCGGCGCCCAGGTCTACCCCGTGGTCGTTCTTGAATCCGGTGACCAGCCACTTGATGATCTCGTCATCCCAGTCGTCCCCACCCAGATGGGTGTCACCCGAGGTTGCCTTCACCTCGAACACCCCGTCGCCGATGTCGAGGATCGACACGTCGAAGGTGCCTCCCCCGAGGTCAAAGACGAGGATCGTCTGGTCGTGTTCCTTGTCCAGTCCGTAGGCCAGCGACGCCGCCGTCGGCTCGTTGATGATGCGCAGCACGTTCAGACCGGCGATCTGGCCGGCTTCCTTGGTTGCCTGGCGCTGGGCGTCGTTGAAGTAGGCGGGCACGGTGATCACGGCATCGACCACGGTGTCGCTCAGGTAGGCCTC
>JBFGRR010000157.1:0-4304 GCA_041567215.1 Acidimicrobiia bacterium
AGGACGCGACGTTTCGCCCCGGCGGCAGCCAGATAAGACCGCATGAGCGCTTTGACCTCGAAGGCCTGGCGGCCACCGAGGTCGGGGAGGCGTCCCGAGGAACCGACTTCGAGCGTGTCGGCGATCCGGGTGGCGGCCAGGCGAACGTCGAGGGGCTGAACCCTGGTGGCCGCGGGAACCACGATCAGTGGCCGACGTGCCGCCGCTTCGGCGGCATTCCAGACGGACTCGTGGAACTGGGTGAACCGGGCGATCGTCCAGGGGAGTTTCGAGGCGGTCACCGCTTTCTCCGCCGCTTCCTTGGTCAGGTAGTAGCGAAGCGGGACGACATCACATCCGACCACCGAGGGTAAGAGCAGGTGCGGTTTTCCGCTGCGCTCGGCGACCTCGATGAGACGTGTGGTTCCGTCCCGGTCGACACTCGTCGCCGACCGGGGGTTGGTGGCGCAGTGGACGATGGCATCCACCCCATCCACCGCGTCCGGCAAGCCTCGACCGTTGGAGAGATCGGCCGAGATCGGCGTGGCCTCCATGGGAACCTCGGGACGCCTGGCCCGGCTCATCGCCCGCACCGCATGAGCGCGCGTCACCAGGGCTTCGACGACCTCCCATCCGAGAAGCCCGGTTGCCCCGGTGACGAGGACTATCACCCCGTGATGAGGGTCCGGCTCTGCTCGCGCATGAACTGACGCAGATACCAGGGTCCACCGCCGCCGGTGCCCGACGTGCCCGAGCCTTTCCATCCCCCGAACGACTGGATGTTCGGCCACGCTCCGGTGGTCGATCCGGCTTTGCGGTTCACGTAGGTGACACCCGCCTCGATCCGGTCGAAGAACTCTGCCGCCTCGGCCTCCGAACCTGAGAAGAGCCCCGCGGTGAGGCCGTACTCGGAGTCGTTGGAGCGGTTGATCGCCTCGTCGAGCGAGTCGACGGCGCCGACCGCCACGAAGGGCATGAAGAGTTCCTGTTTCCACACCCACGAGTCGAATGGCGCCGTGACCACCGTCGGCTGCACGTAGTTCCCTCGCGCCAGATCCCCTTCACCGAGGACCTCGCCCCCTGTGAGGATCTGCCCGCCGGAGGCCTTCACCTCCGACACAGCCTCGGAGAACTTCCTCATCGTCGCCCCGTCGATCACCGGCCCCATGAACACCGACTTGTCCAGCGGATTGCCGACGGTGAGCCGGGAGGTCTTGTCCACCAGGAGGTCCACGAAATGGTCGTAGACCGGACGCTCCACATAGACCCGGGAGCAGGCCGAGCACTTCTGTCCCGAGAAGCCGAAGGCGGCACGGAGCACTCCTTCCGCGGCGGCCTCGAGGTCGGCAGTGGCGGTGACGATGGTCGGGTTCTTACCGCCCATCTCGCATATCGCCGGCTTCGGCCAACCAGCCGAGAAACTCCGGTAGATGTCCATCCCGACTTCGTAGGAGCCCGTGAAGGTGATGCCGCCGACCTTGGGATGGTGGACCAGTGCGTTTCCGATGATCCGCCCCGGCCCGGTGATCACGTGGAAAGCCGCCGGAGGGATCCCCGCGTCCATGAACACCTCATACAGCTTCAGGGCGACGAAGGCCCCGGCATGGGCCGGTTTGAGCACGACGGTGTTGCCGGTGAGGAGGGCCCCGATCGAAGGTCCTGCCGCGAGTGCCATGGGGAAATTGAACGGAGAGATGACGGCCCACACCCCGTGTGGCCGGAGCACCGAGAGGTTCTCTTCCTTCTCGGAGAGCCTGCCGAGAAGGGTCACGAACCCGTCGTGCTTCTCCATCTGGTCGGAGTAGTAGCGGCAGAACTCGACGGTCTCGGCGATGTCACCCAGAGCTTCGAGCCGGTTCTTGCCGACCTCGATGGCCATGAGGGCGGCCAGCTCCGGCATGCGCTCTTCCATGATGTCGCCCGCTTTGCGGATGAGGGCGACTCTGTCCGGCCAAGGTGTCGCGGCCCACTCGGGGGCGAACGCGGAGGCCGCGGCAACGGCATCTTCCACGTCGTCCACGGTTCCCTTCGAGAAGCGTCCGATGACGATCTCGGAGTCGATGGGCGATCGTTCCTCGTGCTTGTCCTCGCTGGTACGCGCTTCTCCACTCACGTAGAACGGGTGGTCGGCGCCCAGCCAGGTGCGGGCGACTTCCACGCCCCGCTCGTATGCCTCGTTCAGTTCGGCGTTGTCCGCCGACATCGTGGCGTAGGTGATCTTCAGGACCATGGGCCATAACTCCTCTCTGGGACCCAAGGATACGGTCGGCCGGCGGTCCCGGCGCCGGAGCAGCCGTCCGGGGTATCGTCGAGCGATGGAGCGAGTTTCATTTCGGACGTGCCCACTGTGTGAGGCGACCTGCGGGCTCACGATCGAGGTCGAGGACCACACCGTGAAGCGGGTCCGGGGTGATCTGGAAGACCCATTCTCCAACGGTTACATATGCCCGAAAGGGTCGGCGCTCGGCCGTCTCCATCACGATCCCGACCGGCTCACCTCGCCGCGGGTTCGACGGGAGGGTCGACTCGTGGAGTCGTCCTGGGAGGAGGCATTCGCCGAGATCGACGGGAGGCTGAATGCCGTCATCGCCCGCCACGGCAAGGACGCCGTGGCCGTGTATCTGGGCAACCCCAACGCCCACAACTTCGCGAACACGCTTGCAGTGCGGCCGCTCATCAGGGCTCTGGGGACCAAGAATGTGTACTCGGCCTCGACCGTGGACCAGATGCCGAAGCACGTATCCGCAGGAATGATGTTCGGCCATCCACTGACGATCCCGGTCCCGGATGTGGACCGGACCGACTATCTGTTGATGCTTGGCGCCAATCCGCTCCAGTCCAACGGGAGCCTGGCGAGCGCACCCGACTGGCCGGGCCGTCTGGCCTCGCTTCGGGAGCGGGGAGGAAGACTCGTCGTCGTCGATCCGCGAAGGTCGAAGACCGCTGCCGCCGCCGACGAGTGGATACCGATCCGCCCTGGAACCGATGCCGTGCTCCTGGCCGGACTGGCCCGTATCGCCCTGTCTGGAGAGCCGGCGCCCCACATGGCAGCACACGTGAACGGGTGGCAGGAGGCAGCCGCGGGCCTCGAGCGGTTCACGCCGGATGTGGTCGAGAAGGCGACCGGGATACCCGCCGGCACCGTCGACCGCCTCGCCTCCGAGTTGTTGGAGGCAGACAGGGCAGTCGTGTACGGCCGTATCGGCAACCACACCACCCGCCACGGAACCCTCGCTTCCTGGCTCGCCGATCTACTGAACGTGGCCACGGGCAACCTCGACCGCCCGGGTGGAGCCATGTTCCCCCACGCCTCCCACGAGGCGCCGTCGCGCGGTCCGCGATCGTTCCGGACCGGCCGCTGGAGCAGTCGGGTGCGTGGCATGCCCGAAGTGATGGGCGAACTCCCCGTGGCGACCCTGGCCGACGAGATCCTCACGGAGGGAAAGGGCCAGGTCCGGGCTCTGCTGGTCATCGCAGGAAACCCCGCGCTCACGACGCCCGATTCCGGCAAGCTGGCCAATGCCCTCGAGTCCCTCGACCTCCTGATCTCGGTCGATCCCTATGTGAACGCCACATCGAGGAACGCCGATGTCATCCTCCCACCACCTTCGGCCCTGGAGAGATCCCACTACGACCTGGCGTTCACGGCCCTGTCGGTCCGCAACGTGGCCGACTACTCGCCCCCGGTTTTCGAGCGAGCCCCCGGCCACCCGTCCGAGTTCGAGATCCTGGTGAAACTCACTGCCATCGCATCGGGGTTCGGGCACGACGCCGACCCGAAGATGCTGGCGGAGGCCGCGCTGGCACAACAGGTCGCGGCGGAGGTCGGGAAACCCTCGTCGCCGGTGGCCGGTCGGGATCCCGAGGAGCTGCTGGCGGCCCTCGGTGGAACCGAACCCGAGGACCGCATTCTCGACCTCATGCTGCGAACCGGGCATCGGGGAGATGGCTTCGGGTCCAGCCCGGGCGGACTCTCGCTCAAACTGCTCCAGGCGAACCCTCACGGGCTCGACCTGGGACCGTTGGAGCCGCGGATACCTGCGTGCCTCTCGACCCCATCGGGCAAGATCGAGCTTGCGCCGGAGCCCTTTCTCGCCGGCCTTGGGGATCTCGAAGAGGTGACGGGCAACGGGTTGTTGCTGGTCGGGCGCCGCCAGGAGAGAACCGGCAATTCGTGGACGCACAACATCGAGGTCCTCGTGAAGGGTCGGGATCGATGCACCCTCCGGAGGCACCCCGACGACGCTGCGGCCCGGGGCCTGGCACACGGTGACACCGCCGAGGTCTCCTCTTCGGTCGGGGCTCTCGAGGCGCCGGTGGAAGTG
>JBFGRR010000158.1:0-4285 GCA_041567215.1 Acidimicrobiia bacterium
CGCGTCGAAGTCGAACGGGAACTGCGGGAGTGAAACCGCTCGCCGAAGCCCAGGACGAGGTGCTCGGCGCTGTACATCCGCTTCCAGTCCAGCGCGTCTCGGTGTGGGAAGCCCTCGGTCTGGTTCCCGCAGAGGACGTGATCGCAGGAGAAAACGTTCCACCTTTCGCGAACTCGGCGATGGACGGGTACGCCGTCGTGTCCGCCGACACCGCCTCGGCCCCGGTCATGTTGCGGGTGCTCGAGGACCTCGCGGCAGGGAGCGTGGCCACTGCCTCCGTGTCTCCGGGCACGGCCATCAAGATCATGACCGGGGCTCCGATGCCAACCGGGGCAGACGCCGTTGCGAAAGTCGAGATCACCGCTCCAGGGGATGGAGTTGTGCAGATCCTCGAAGCAGTGGCTCCGGGCACCAGCGTCAGGGAAGCCGGCGGCGACGTGGTGGCCGGCGATGTGGTCGTCGAGGCTGGAACCCGCCTTGGGCCGCAGCATCTCGGAGTCCTGGCCGCGGCGGGAGCGGCCACCGTCGCGGTGAGGCGTCGTCCCCGGGTGGCACTGATATCGACGGGGGACGAGGTGCAGGCTCCCGAGACGATACGGCTCCGGCCCGGACAGATTCGCGACGCCAACCGTCCGTTGCTGGTGGGCCTCCTCGCCGAACTCGGCGCCGAGATACGCGACTTCGGGATCGTCCCCGATGACGCTCGACAACTGCGTGCCACCCTGGAGAGGGCGGCCGCCGACTGCGATGCCGTCTTCACCTCGGGTGGAGTGTCGATGGGCGAATACGACCTAGTGAAGAAGGTCCTCTCCGAACTTGGCGACATCGAGCTGTGGCGGGTGGCCATGAAGCCGGCAAAGCCGTTCGCCTTCGGGAAGATCACCGGCACCCCTCTATTCGGCCTGCCAGGCAATCCGGTCTCGGTCATGGTCGCGTTCGAGCAGTTTGCTCGCCCGGCCCTGCTGAAGATGATGGGTGCGACGCGGTTGTTTCGGCCCCTCTTGCGCGCCCGGGCGGCTCACCGCATCGACACGGACGTGGAGAAGACCGTTTTCATTCGGGTGTTCGTTCGAGCCGGCGACGATGGCAGACTGCTGGTTACCGAGTCGGGGAGCCAGATGTCCAATGTCCTCAGTTCTGCTGCCGCTGCCGACGCCTTCGTGGTGGTGCCCGTGGGCGTTGGTTCGATCGAGGCAGGTGATCCGGTGATGATGGAGATGTTCCGGTGGCCGGAGAACAGGACCCTGGAGGAGGCGCGCGGTGGGTGAGGACTTCTCGCATCTCAACCCGAAGGGGGAGGTCCACATGGTGGATGTCTCCGAAAAGGCAGTCACCTCGAGGGTTGCCGTCGCCGAGGCCACGCTCGTCCTGGAGGATGCGACCAGGGCGATGCTCTTCGACGGCACTCTCCCCAAGGGTGACGCGCTTGGGAGCGCCCGGGTGGCGGGGATCATGGCGGCGAAACAGACACCCCAATTGATTCCGCTGTGCCATCCATTGCCGATCGACGGTGCCACCGTCGACATCTCCGAGACAGGGACGGGGGCGAGGATCACGGCGACGGTCACCACCACGGGCAGGACGGGTGTCGAGATGGAGGCGATGACCGCGGCGTCGGTTGCTGCTCTGGCCCTCTACGACATGGTCAAGTCGGTCGAGCGTGGCGCCACCATCGGAGAGGTGCGTCTGATCTCCAAGTCTGGCGGGAAGTCGGGCACCTGGGAGCGGTGAACGGTTGGAGGCAGGCGCGGCTTGTCGCTACTGTGGTGCGAGCAAACTCCGGAGAAAATGAGTCATGGGCAGTGAAGGGCCGATTCTCATAGGTGCTCTGGTCATCGCAGCCATCTGGGGCGTGTACCTGTTCCCGTCGCTGTTCGGAAACCGCAAGGAAGCACCGTTGAGTTCGACCGAAGAGTTCGACAAGTGGACCCACGTGATGGCCGACGTGCAACGTCGGGGCTTCAGCGCGCGCCGCTCGTCGGCCAGGGACATCGTGCGGGTCCGTCGCAGACGGGCCCTCGGGGTACTCATCGTGGCTGCAGTCGCTGCGTTGTTGCTCGCCTACCTGCAGCGCTCCACTCCGTGGCTGCTCGTCCACTTGACGATCGATGCTCTCATCGCCCTCTATGTGGCGATGCTGATGCAGATCAAGCAGAACCAGATCGCCAGGGCCGCCCGGGATCACGCCATCGACCGGACCTTCGAAGAACCCGTGCCGGTGCGTATCGTCGCCGGCGGCTGATCAAGTGGGGCTGCCGGACCTAGAGCCTCTGGCTGCTTCTGTTCGCCCGGTCCTCGACGCGAGGTTCACTGCCCGCGAACGGGGCCTGTCGGACTCCCGCAAGGCCATCCGGGCGGCCGCAAATACCATCAGGCACCTCCATCGAGGCGAGTTCGCCGAAGCCCACGAACTGGTGGAGGAGTCGGGCCGACTCCTCGCCGCGGCGCAGACGGCCCTGTCCGGCCACCCCGATGTGCTCCACGCCGGGTTCGTCAACGACGCCGCCAAGGAGTATGCCGAGGCCCGGTTGGTGCTCGCCGTGTTCGATGGCGATCCGCTGCCCACCCACGAGGATCTCGGCATCGATGCCGTTCCCTACCTGCATGGTCTGGGAGAGACCGTCGGCGAATGTCGCAGACGTCTGCTCGACTCCTTGCGTGCCGGCAACATCGAGGAGGCGGAGACACTCCTGGTGGTGATGGACGACATCGTCGACCTGCTGGCGTCGCTGGACTATCCCGACGGTATGACCGGCGGTCTGCGCCGGACCACCGATGTGGCCCGCGCCCTGGCCGAGCGGTCGAGGTCCGATCTGACCGCCACCGCCGTTCAGGAGCGGCTGAGGGCCGACCTCGCCAAACGCCTCGACACCTGATTCGCCCCGAGCGCCGGTAGCCTCCCGCCGATGAAGCGCGTCCTCCCCGCCCTGCTCCTGCTCGCGTATGCGTGTACGAGCGCGTCGGCTCCTTCGACCACGGCGTCGCCGCCGACCACGGGCACGGATGACAACCCCGTGAGCACCACCACCGAGGCTGCGCCCACCACCTCGACCTCGATGGTCCCGTTGGGGATCGAGGCGCTGTCGGCATCGCTGCAGGCCGACGTCCTCCAACTGGTGGCCGACGTCCAGCGGCTGCGTGGACTCGACTTCCTCGAGCCTCCCCGGATCACGGTGCTCACCGACCAGGAACTGGAGGAGCGGGTCCGTGTCCAGATACAGGAGGAGACCGAGGACGTCGAGGCCGATCAGGCTCTCTACATCCTGCTGGGCCTGCTGCCGGCGGGAACCGATCTCCTCGCCCTGTACACCGACCTGTACGGCGAGCAGACGGCGGGCTTCTACGACGGCGAGACGAAGGAATTGGTGGTGCCCGGTGGCTCCGATGCTCTGAGCCCCCTGCAGAGGGGGACGCTGATCCACGAACTGACACACGCCCTCACCGACCAGCATCACGATCTGTGGCAGATCCGCAAGACCATGATCGACGATCAGCGATTCGACGAGGCTGCGGCGTTCCTGGCGGTCATCGAGGGTGACGCCACCCTCGTCGAGGTCCTCTATCTGCAGGAGATGTCGCCCGAGGATCAGCAGAGCTTCCTGGCCGAGTCATTCGAGGTGGACACAACGATCTTCGATTCGGTGCCCTTGTTCATCCAGCGTTCTCTCCTCTTCGCCTATCAAGAGGGTTTCGCCTTCGTGAAGCGCCTCCACGACCTGGGGGACTTCGATGCGGTGGACGCCGCATACGAGCGCTGGCCTCTGTCCACCGAGCAGGTTCTCACCCCCCGCGACTACTTGCGTGATGCTCCGCTCATCCCGGCCAGCGCCGAGTTCGACGTGACCGGACACGAGTTGGTGTACGACTCGGATTGGGGCGAACTCGGGTTCCTGCTGATGTTCGAGCAGGTGCTTGGCGAGGCTCCGGCGAAGGAACCGTCGGACGGCTGGGGCGGCGACCGTTTCCGGCTCTGGTTCGACGGCGTCAACGCCGTGGCGGTCATCGAGTACGTGGGCGACACCGAAACGGACGCGGCCGAACTCGCCGACGCACTCGTCGAATACTCGGTGACGGCGATGGCGGTCGGCGCCCCTTCCCAATCGGGAGACGCGGTGGTGATGGCCGGTTCGGACTACGCATACGTGTCTCGATCAGGTTCCAACGTGGTGTTCGTGGCGGCAACCGACCCGGTGACGGGTGAGGCGGTAGTCGCCCGGTTGGGTGGCTGAGCGTTTAGACGGGTCCGGCAGGCGGTCTAACATCGCGCTCCCCTTGGGGGTGTAGC
>JBFGRR010000159.1:0-4199 GCA_041567215.1 Acidimicrobiia bacterium
ACTGGCCGGCAGCCAACCTGCCGTGGTGATCTCCGATGACCTGCCCGCCGTGGAGTTGGCCCAACCCGAGAGACCACCTTTGCCGGGCGTGGCCGATGCGTTCGGGTGGATCGGGAAACTCTGGGAAGGCCTGGTGGGCTCTCCTTGATCGTCACCGAGATCATCACCCAGCGAGACCTGGCTACGAGGATCCGCGAGCTCGGAACCGCCATCGGTCAGGACTATTCAGACCGCACGCCCGTCTTGGTGGCGATCCTGACGGGTTCTCTTTGGTTTCTCGCAGATCTCCTTCGCGCCATCGAGACACCGGTGGAGGCCGACTTCCTCCTCCTGAACCGTTTTGGCGAAGGGGGGAGGATCCGCATCGCAACCGACACCGAGACCCCCCTCACCGGCCGGGACGTGATCATCGTCGAAGACATCGTCGACACCGGTCTATCCCTGACCGTCCTGAGGAGGATGATGGTGGACAGGGGAGTGGCTTCGATCGCCACGGCAACGCTTCTCGACAAGACCAGCCGGCGACTGGTCGATGTGCCGCTCGAATACCGGGGATTCGAGGTGAGCGACGAATTCCTCCTCGGCTACGGACTCGACTACAAGGGCGTGTATCGCAATCTCTCATCGATCTGGGCGGTGCTCGACTTCGCTGCCTTCCAGGAAGACCCCAGCGTTCTGTCACGGCTCGCTTTCGGAAGTAGCTGATAACCTGCCCGTCATGGATCCTGCTGTCCCCATGACCGTGTCGGGTGTGCGTGTGGAGCTTCCCACCAACACACCGATCGTGCTCCTTCAGGTCACCGGAGGCGATCACTACCTCCCCATCTGGGTGGGACCGGTCGAAGCCATGGCGATCAGCGCAGCCCTGGAAGGGGTTGAACCGCCCCGCCCCCAGACACACGATCTCCTCGCATCGGTCGTCGGGGCACTGGAGGCATCCGTCGAGCGAGTGGTGGTGACCAATCTCCTCGAGAACGTCTTCTTCGCAGACCTGGTGCTGACAGTGAACGGCAAGGAGGTCGTGGTTTCTTCCCGCCCGTCCGATGCGATCGCTCTCGCGGTCAGGACCGGCGCGCCGGTGTTCGCCAATCAGAGTGTGCTCGACGAAGCAGCCATCGAGATCAAGGACGAGACGGACGAGGACGAGGTCGAACGGTTTCGTGAAATGCTCGAGGATCTCACCGTCGAGGACTTCCTCGATCCCGGCGATCAGTGAGCCCGAGCGCCCGGTTTCGGGCCGGTCTCACTGGCATATTCGTCCTCGTGGCCTTTGGTGCAACCGGCTACGTGCTGATCGAAGGTGCCCGGCCTCTCGACGCCATCTACATGGTGATGATCACCGTGACCACCGTCGGTTTCGGGGAGGTGTTCAGCCTGTCCACCGGGGGCCAGGTGCTGACGATCGGGATCATGGTCGTCGGGGTCGGTCTGGGCTTTTACACTGCCGGGGCGGGGATCGAGCAGTTGTTCGTCCTCGGAGAAGGTCGTAGAGCGACGAGGACACGCCGGATGATCGAACAGATGTCGAATCACGTCGTTTTGTGCGGTTTTGGCCGTGTCGGTCATGGGACCTGGGAGGCGCTCACCCGGCGAGGCATCACCGTGGTGGTGGTCGAGTCGGACCCGACCATGGTTCAACAGGCGCGGGATCTTGGCGCCTGGGTCGTGGAGGGCGATGGAACCCACAACGAGACCCTGCTCGATGCGGGCATCAAGAAGGCTCGTGCGTTGGTGGCGTGCGTGACCAACGATGCCGACAACCTGGTGATCGTCCTATCTGCACGGAGCATGTGTCCCGATCTGCACATCGTGTCCCGGACCTCGGAAGCGGAGTCCGAAAGCAAGCTGCGGCTCGCCGGTGCCGACCGGGTGGTGGCTCCGCAGGTGGTCGGCAGCGAGCGGCTTGCGGCGATGGCCGTCGAGCAGACGCTCACCGAGATGTTCGATGTGATCATCGGTGGGCGGACCCTCGAGTTCGCCATCGAGGAGATCCACATACCGCGCACCAGCCTGCTCGTGGGAATGAGCATCCGTGAGGCGGGCATTCGCGAGAGGAGCGGCGCCATGATCCTCGCTGTGGAGGACACAGAACGCCGGCTCCTCACCACCCCGACTCCCGATCACGTTCTCCAGGGCGACGAGACGGTGATCGTGGTCGGAACCCAGGATCAGGTGGACCAGGCCCAGAAGATGATCGACGGCTGATTATCCACAGGTTGTTGACAACCCATCGTCAGGATCGCTAGCTTGCCCCGCAGGCGGACCGAATTACGATGGTGTAACAACCGGGAGGTTGCCTGTGGTTGTCGACTCTGCGACTGATCAAGTGGGGTTCCGCGCTCCGAGCGTTTGCCGGATCGTTGGGATCACCTACCGCCAGCTCGACTACTGGGCACGAACCAACCTCCTCAAGCCGTCCATGCAAGAAGCAACTGGATCCGGATCGCAACGGATGTACAGCTTCTCCGACATCGTTCAGCTGAAGGTCGTCAAGCGGCTCCTCGACGCCGGGATGAGTCTCAAGCGGATCCGGTCGGCCGTTGAGATCCTTCGGGAACAGATGGAGAGCGACCAACCGCTCGCAGACGTCACGTTGCTCTCGGATGGCAAGAGCATCTTCGCCGCTCACAGCCAGGACGAGGTCGTGGATGTCTTCCGCAGGGGACAGGGCGTCTTCGGAATCGCCATAGGTCCAGTTCAAGCTGAGGTTGAGGGTGACCTTCTGGAGCTGTTCGCCGAAACACCGGGGCTGGCCAAAGCGGAGGGAACCTGACCGCCCAGCCAAGCGCCAGAGAGTCCGAAGCTCCCTCATTTGCCCACAACAGTGAGCGGCAGTTCGCGCTCCTCCTCGATTTCTATGGAATCGAGTGGGAGTATGAACCCCGATCGTTCCCCATCGCTTGGAACCGCAAGGGGGAACCCGAGCAGTTCTTCACCCCCGACTTCTACCTTCCCGACGATGACCTGTTCATCGAGATCACCACGATGAGCCAGAAACTCGTCACCAAGAAGAACGCCAAGGTCAGACGGCTGCGCGAACTCCACCCCGAGATCCGCTGCAAGATCCTCTACCAGCGGGACTATCTGCATCTCGTGGTCAAGTACGGCCTCGAGGAACCAGACCACCTTCCGGACGCCGTTCCCACCCGGATTCCCGGACAGCCGGTGGTGGTGCGGCTCTCAGAGCGGGGAACGGCTGATCCTTCTTGAGGTCGCACCTCCATTCACTCCATGAGTCTCTAGGTGCCCGTTTCGTCGACTTCGGCGGGTGGGAGATGCCGGTCCAATACCAGTCGGTGATCGCAGAGCACATGGCGGTTCGTGAGCGCGCCGGCTGGTTCGATGTGAGTCACCTCGGTCGTTTCCGCTTCGAAGGACCCACGGCAGAGGGCACGCTGCGCCACCTGCTCTGCAACGACATCACCAAGGTCGGCCCCGGGCGCGCCCAGTACACGATGATCCTCAATCAGTCGGGGGGAGTCATCGATGATCTGATCGTATGGAAGTGGTCCGAGGAGTCGTATTGGGTCCTCCCGAATGCAGCCAACCACTCCCGGGTCATGGATCTCTTCAAAGGGCGCGATGGGGCGGCCCAACTCGAAGATCTGCGTCCCGGCACCGTGACGATCGCCGTTCAAGGCCCCGATGCGAGCGACATCATCGCAAGCGTCCTCGGGGAGGCACCCAAACGCTTTCGCACCTTCGAGGGTTCATTCGCAGGAGAACCGGTGTGGGCTGCGGGAACCGGCTACACCGGCGAGCGCGGTGGTGAGGTGGCGATTCCGGCGCGAACCGCAGAGGCGTTTGCGTCGGCTCTCACTGAGGCAGGGGCCAAACCTTGCGGGCTAGGGGCCAGAGACACGCTTCGGTTGGAAGCCGGGCTGCCGCTCTGGGGCCAGGACCTCGACGAGTCGATCACGCCGCTCGAGGCCGGTCTCGATTTTGCGGTGTCACTCGGAAGAGACTTCGTCGGGTCCGAAGCGCTGGAACGACAGGTTCGCGGCGGCCTGCGCAAGAGTCTCGTTGCTTTTCGCTTCCCTGGCCGGCAGATCGCCAGAACCGGCAGCCGCTTGAGAACGGAGAGGTCGTCGGGAGTGGTCAGCAGCGGGAACTTCAGCCCCGTGCTCCAGTGCGGTATCGGCATGGGATACTTGGAACCGCCGGACACGGACGACACCGTGGAGGCAGAGATCAGGGGA
>JBFGRR010000160.1:0-4192 GCA_041567215.1 Acidimicrobiia bacterium
CCCAGATCCTGTCCGCCACCAGCAGGCGTTTCATCGCAGCGTCTCGATCATGTCCTGGTGGATGTGGCCGTTGGTGGCCAGAACGGTGGAACTCCCCAGGATGTAGGAACCGCCCTCGAAGTCGGTGGTCCGTCCGCCTGCCTCCGAGAGGATCACCATCCCGGCTGCTGCATCCCACGGACCCAGCCCGTACTCCCAGTAGCCCTCGAAGCGGCCCGCGGCCACCCAGCAGAAGTCGAGGGTTGCCGCACCCAGCCTCCTGATCCCCTGGGCGCGGGCGAGCACCTTTCCGACGGTTGCCGAGTACTCCGCGGCCCGCTGTTGACGGTCGTAGGGAAACCCGGTGACGATCAGCGACCGGCTCAAATCTGCCGACGGCGAAACCTGGATGGGACGCCCGTTCAGGAAAGCTCCGCTACCCCTGACTCCATGAAACACCTCGCTGCGGTAGGGGTCGGCGACCACGCCCACCGAAGGCGCCCCGTCGATCCACAGCCCCACCGAGACGCCGACGTGCGGCAGGCCATGCAGGAAATTGACGGTGCCGTCGAGAGGATCGACGATCCACACCCGACCCGAATTCCACCCGGCTCCGCCGCTCTCCTCGGCCAGCACTTGGTCGTCGGGCCTCTGCGTCCGTATGACCCCGAGCACGGCATCCTCCGACGCCGAGTCGGTCTCGGTCACCGGGTCGACTTCACCTTTGAATTCGACGGACCGCCCACCACGCCCGGCCGAGGTGATCACATCTGAGCCCGCCCGTGCAGCCGCCATCGCAACCGAGAGGTCGTCCATGGACCGCGACGCTAGCTCCCGGTGGTTCGGCCCAGACCCATAGAATCCCGTCGTGCGCTCAATCGTGGCCTCGGTGGCCGCCGGCCTCGTCCTCGTGCTCGCCTACCCACCCCGGGGCTGGGCGCTGCTGGCCCCTGTCGCCGTCGCCATGTTCCTGATCGCCGTCCGCGAGGCCCCCACCCGGTGGGTGGCCGTTGCCTCCGGCACCGGATTCGGACTCGCCTTCTTCGGTTTCCTGTTCCCGTGGCTCGCGGAGTTGGGAATCATCGCCCTCATACCCCTCCTCCTGGTCCAGACCGCCTACCCGGCCCTCTATGCGGGATTGCTGCACCGCGTGAAGGCGGGTCCGGCCTGGTTCGTGGCTGCCGTCGGCGGGTGGGCGCTCATGGAGCTGGTGCGGGAACGGTTCCCTCTCGGCGGCTTCCCCTGGGGGATGCTCGGCTATCCGGCCGGAGAGTTCACCGCCACCAGGAACGCCGCCCAATGGTGGGGCACCTCGGGCTGGTCGGTGTTGATCGCGGCTCTGGCGGCGGGGGTGGCTCTCTACGCCACCAACAGGGAGCAGCGGAACATCTGGTACCCGGCTGCCACGGCCGGAGTGGTCCTGCTGGCGGCCGCACTCGGCTCGCTGTTTCCAAACCCGGCCTCGGGTGAGGGAATTCGAGTGGCCGTGGTCCAGGGCAATACACCCTGCCCGGGAACCCACTGTCCCGACGAGAGGGCTCAGACCTACGCCTCCCACCTTGCGCTCACCTCGGAGCTGGCGGCGGGTGCCTTCGACCTGGTGGTCTGGCCCGAAGGCTCCACCGGGGGTTATCGGTCGGATCCCATCAACAGCCCTGAGGTGGCAGCGGCTATCGGCGAACAGGCACGGCGGATCGGTGCCGTCTTCGTGGTGGGTGGCGACCGACCGATCAGCGACACCGAGTGGATCAACGCCAACGTCGGTTTCGACACCACGGGTGCGATCACCGGCGAGTACCGGAAGCGCCACCCGGTGCCCTTCGGCGAGTACATCCCCGCCCGCAGCCTCTTCGACTGGATACCCGAGCTGTCTGCGGTCCCGCGCGACATGGTCCCGGGCGATGGCGTGGTGCTCTTCGATCTCGACGGCGGCCGCTTCGGCTCGGTGATCTCCTTCGAGAGCTCGTTCGCCCGCTACGGCCGCGACACCGTCAAGACCGGTGCGGGGCTGCTGGTGGTGGCCACCAACCAGGGCAGCTACCCGTATTCGGTCGCCAGTGACCAGCTCATCGGCATGACCAGGATGCGGTCGGCAGAACTGGGTGTGGATGTGATCCACAGCGCGGTGACCGGGCGATCCACGATCATCACCGATGCGGGGGTGGTTGGGCCGAAGACCGCGCTCGCAGAACCGGCGGTGGTGACGGGAACCGTGCAGATGCGGGAAGGGTCGCCGACCCTCTACACCCTGTGGGGTGACTGGGTTCAGATCCTGGCCGCGCTGTCGCTGCTGGTGCTTCTGCTCCCGTCGCGTCGGGTTGACGAATCCTTGATAGAGGGTTGAGGCCGGCGTCAGAACTGGTTGCATAGGGTCACGGGTGGGAGCTAACGATCACCAAGGAGGTGTTCAGACAGCATGGTCCTACCCAGGAAATGGAAGGTCGTCTCAGGCGGTGTCACCATGGCGGTGGCCCTCGGCGCCGGCACGGCGATCGCCCATCCAGATGATCTCCCCACCCTCAAGGATGCCGTATCGGTGACCGATCTCGGCGTCGCGGCTTCGCTCCTGCAGGTGGCCGGCGACCCGGCGACCGTTGCGGAGTTGTCGCCGTTCGTGTCCGTCGCCTCCGAGAGCGTTGCCTCCGAGAGCGTGCCGTCCGTGAGCGTTGCTTCCGTGAGCGTTGCGTCGGCGAGTGTTGCGTCGGTGAGCGTTGCGTCGGTCAGTGTTGCTTCCGTGAGTGTCGCCTCCATCGACGACTGATTTGGATCAACCGCCCGGCGTGATCGCCGATGTCCCTGGTGCCCCGATCCTCCTGGGTACACAGGCCGGAACCGCCCTCGCTGCATTGGTCGGCGAGGGTGGTTCGCGGCTCGTGTCGTACCGGCCGGCGCAGGTGGTTTACCGGCCGGGTCGGCGCCTGGCCGTTGTCTATGACGCCGTCATCGACGAGGGAGTACAGCGATCGCTGGTGCTGCACACCGGGCGTGGCGGGCCCGAGGGCGGGGCGGTGGTCGATGCCGGTGGCCTGCGGATCAAGGGATGGGCGCTTCCCCTCGACCCTGACCTTCCGGGACTACCGATGTGGTTCGACCGGGCGGCTCGCACGCGCCTCCTCGGCGATGTCGGGATCTCAGGACCGGGAACGATGCGTCTGCGCAGCTACCGGCCTGCCAAGAGGGCGGTGTTGGAGATCAGCGCACCGCCCCATCGTGTCTTCGTCAAGGTGGTGCGGCCAACAGCAGTCGAGAACCTGCAGACGTTGCACGCACTACTCGGACAGACCATGCCGATACCTCGAAGCCTGGGGTGGATGCCCGAACACGGCGCCATCGTGCTCGAGGGCCTGGCGGGTTCGCCGCTCGCCGGCTCGGATTGGGCTCCCTCTGCCGAGTCGATGACGGCCCTCCTCGACCTGATCCCGCCCACCCACGCCACCGTTTCGCCCAGGAAGAGCCGGGTCGCCGGACACGCCGCAGTGCTGGAGCGACTCCTCCCGGAGAGAAGTGCGGACCTGAGAGAGGTTGTGGAGGCTGCGGAAGGCATTCCCGACGACCCCGTGGTTCCCGTGCACGGAGACTTCCACTCCGGCCAGGTGATGGTCGACGATGGCCGGATCACCGGGTTGGTGGACATCGACACCGTCGGGATGGGAGCGCGCGCGGACGATCTGGCCAATCTTCTCGCCCATCTCCATGCGGTCGCCCTCGGTGCCAGCCCGGCGGCAGCACGCATCGGCGAGAGGCTTCTGGCGGGTTTCGACCCGATCGTGGCGCCAGGACCGCTCCGGTTGCGTATCGCCGGCACCCTCCTCGGCTATGCACCAGGCCCCTGGCTCCGGCAGTCCCCGGGATGGCGGAGTGAAGTAGCCAGCCGTTTGGATGCGGCGCTCGCCTGGAAGCGGGCGGCCCGACCGGTCAGCTGAAGCGGTCCTTGCGGACCAGGTCTTCGAGACTCCGCCTGCCGCCCAGTGGCGACGATGTGCGCCCAAAGCTCTCGGCGTCGGTGTCCGGGTAGCCGAGGGCGATGACATAGCGGCAACCGTGGTCGGCAGGAACTCCCAGTACCGCCCTGGCCTCCTCCTCCCGGTGGAGCGTGATCGGGCACGAACCGACCCCGAGCGCGGCGGCGGCCAGCATCATGTTCTGTGAGGCACGGCCCATGTCCCAGTCGTAGCCGTCTGGATGGCGCACCGGGGCGATCACCAGGCCGGAA
>JBFGRR010000161.1:0-4153 GCA_041567215.1 Acidimicrobiia bacterium
GGCCTCCTGATGGGTTTCGGGCAGGTTGGTCAGGAAGGCTGCCAGAGCGCTGCGTTCGGGTTCGGTAAGCGCTTCGGGGAGGTCCGATGTGCCCAGGAACCCGCTGATGTGGGCCATGTCCTGGAGTCGGCGGGCGGTGGCTGCGCTCAAATCGGTCGGGCGGAAGTAGACGACGTCGGGGTCGGGATCGATGGCCGGTCGCAGCCACAGGCGGTGCATGGCGGTCTGCATCGCCCGACTGGTGGCGGCGTAGGTCCCGTCGTCCCACACGGGACCGACGTCCGGGCCGATGCGGATCCCGTCGAATACACCGATCGAGTCGATGATCGGCGCTCCGCACGCCAGCAGGTAGGTGTCGTCACCGACGGCGTCGCGGATGTGCCGGCAGGCTCTCCGGTAGGCGTCGGTTCGTGACATCGGGTTGGCGTGTAGTCCGGGGAAGGCGCCGGCGTATATGAAGTCCAGCTTGAAGAAGTCGAAGCCGGCGTGCCGGTAGCCACCGAACAGGCCGTCGAGGTGGTCGAGTGTGTCGTCGCGGGTCACATCGAGCGCCCAGTACGGCCCGCCCCAGTTGACGCCGGCGACGACCGGGTCTCCGGCGGAGTCCCTGAGCAGCAGTTCGGGCCGTTCGGTCGCCAGGCGTGAATGCGGCATGGCGATGAACGGTGCCAGCCACAGTCCGGCCCGGCGGCCGCCGGCCCGGATGAGGTCGGCCATGGCGGCCATCCCGGAGGGGAAGTCCTGGTTGGGTTCCCAGTCGCCGATGGCCTGTTCCCAGCCGTCATCGATCTGGATGACATCGAAGTCGAGGCCCTCCAGTCCGGAGACCACCTGGCGCATGCGGGTTTCGGTCACTTCTTCGTAGAGCGAGTACCAGGATGCCCACAAGCGGATCGGCTTCCCACCCCTCCGTCCTAGGTGCTCTGCCAGCAGGCGGGCGTATTCACCGAAGACGGCGGTTTCGGTCCCGGTGATGGTCACCCAGGGGCCCTCACCTTCTTCGTATTCACCGATCAGCCTGCCGGCGTCTAGGTGGACCCAGGCTCCGCCCTGCAAAGCACCGAGGAGTGTGACATCACCGGTCTTGTGCCTGACGGCTCCCAGGCCGCTGCCACCGGGAGCGGTGTCGAGTGCGTGAAGGGGGTCGTCATGGCCGAGCCTGTCCCGTTCGTCGGCGACCGGGCGCCTGGACTCACCCGGCTCGACCCATCCGGTGGCACACCACGAATGCCAGCCGTGCTGGTAGAACTCCGATACCTCGGCGACACCGATCTCACAGGTTCGGGCAGGACGACGAGTCTGTGTCACTTGATTCCGGATGAGGCCACGTTCTCCACGAAGTACTTCTGGGCGAACACGAACACGGTGAACGGGATGATCACCGATAGGACGATGGCGGCGAAGATCAGGTTGGGTCCTTCGCCGGCCTGTCCGCCCAGCGTCTGTAGGGCGATCGTGACCACGAAGTCGTCAGCGTTGGCGCCGTTGATGGAGACCAGCGGCCAGATGAACGAGTTCCAGGCGTAGAGGAACATGAAGGTGGCCAGGGTGGCGATAGCGGGCCAGGAGAGCGGGACGAAGATCGTCCAGAGGACCTTCCAGCGTTTGGCTCCATCTATGTAGGCGGCCTCCTCGAGGTCCTTGGGGATCGAAGAGAAGAACTGCTTCATGAGGAACGTGCCGTAGGCGTTGAAGATGAACGGCCACACCAACGACCCGAGGGTGTTCGCCCACCCCAACGCCACTATCAGCCGGAAGAGGGGGATGATCAGCACGACGAAGGGGATCATCGTCGAGCCGAGAAACGCCAGGAAGATCTTGTCGCGTCCGGGGAAGCGAACACGGGAGAAGGCGTAGCCGCCGATGATCGACGTGAACAGCGTGCCGGCCACCACCAGCACCGTGACCAGGATGGTGTTGGTGAGTGACCGGTCGAAGTCGCGGAGTTCGATGATCTCGCTGAAGTTCTGCCACTGAGGGTCGACCTCCTCGGCCTGCGCTGCCGTTCGCACCACCGCAAACGTCTCGACCGAGTCGTCGTCGACGCCGACGAACCGGCCCACGGCCGTGTTCCGGAGCAGGGCGAGATCGACCGTTTCGTCGGCCAACTGGACTGCGTATATGGGCAGCGCCTCACCCCCGACGGAGGCGGTCTGCCCGGTGTCGGTGGCGAGTGCGAGCGGCCACGCAACGGTGGAGTCGACGTCATCGGGAGGGGCGAACAAACCGGCAGCCACGCCCTGTTCTGCCAGGTAGACGGTCTCTGAGCCCCGTCCGGGAACCTCGACGGAATAGAGGTTCACCTCTTCGCCCCCGATCTCGGTGGTGGCAGCGCTGCGTGGGAGGATCTTGGGCGGGTATCGGAACGTGTCAGCCGGCGTCTTGACGGCGGTCGTCGCCATGTAGAAGAACGGGAAGAGCATGGCGATCGCGAATGCGGTCAACGCCAGGTATGCGCCACCGCGGCCTGCCAGCTGGCGCAGACGCCACCGACGCGCCTCCTGAGTTGCTCGCACGGCTTCGGAGGTGGTCCGGGTGGCCATCAGGCCAGGTCCTCATCGGAGTTCCTGCGGAAGTACAGGAGGGTGATGCCGAAGATCAGAATGAACAACGCCCAGGCGACCGCAGAGCCGTACCCGATCTTGAACTGCGTGAACGCCTTCTGATACAGGTATATGGCCGGCGTGAGTGTCGAGTTGCCGGGTCCCGAAGGCGGGTTGGGCGACTGGAGCATGAAGGGCTCACTGAACATCTGCAGCGCCAGAATGGTGGTCGTCACCACGACGAACACGGTGGTTGGCCGCACCATCGGGACGGTGATATGCCGGAACTTCTTCCAGGTTCCTGCACCGTCGATGTCGGCGGCTTCGTAGAGGGCCTGGTTGATGCCTTGCATCCCGGCGACATACAGGACCGTGTTGAAGCCGATCGTCTGCCAGACGAACAGGATGATGACCGAGACCAGGGCTATCGAGTTGTCAGAAATCCACTGGGGCTGCGGCGCTTCGATGCCTGTGTTGAGAAGCGAGTTCGTCCATTCGGTGACCTTGAGGATGATGAAGTTGAGGTAGCCGACCGTGGAGTTGAACAGCTGTTTCCAGATCAGGGTCACGCCCACCACGCCTGCGATCGAGGGGAGGAAGTAGATCGCTCGAAAGGCCTTCATTCCAGGCAACTTCGAATTGAGGAGGGCGGCCAGCAGCAGGGCGGGTATCACCGCCAAGGGGATGGCAACCACCCCAAAGACGAGGATGTTGCGGATGGCTCGTAGGAAGAGATCGTCGGAGAACAGTGCGATGTAGTGCGCGAATCCAACGAACTTGGCGTCGGTGAGCCCGTCCCACTCGGTGAAGCTGATGAAGAGCGACACGATGAGCGGCCCCGCAAAGAAGGCCAGGAAGCCGAGCAGGCTGGGAGCGACGAAGAGGAAGCCGTCCATCGTCTCGGCCTGGTTCTGGGTGGTTCCGAACGCCCGACCGGCGGATTCGGACCACAGCAGCCTGGCGAAGCCGCCGGCGGCGATTGCGATGATGGCGAAACCGATGACGTCGGGTTGGACGATTCGACGGCCGAACTCGACGAGCCCGGGGATGAGGCCCATGAATAGAGTCAGGACCACGACCCCGGTGATCATGATCCACCGGGCCGCTGTCTTGAGTTGTCGTTCGGCGGCTCCCGCCCGCCCAGCAAAGGTCGATAGGAGCCACCCGACGGCGATGATGGCGATCCACGAGACGCTGCCGTTGAACGCCTCCCCAACCGCATCGAGGCCGGTGAACATGCCCATCCGGTTGAGAGCGAGGAAGGCAAGCACCACGGCGAGCAGGAAGTCGATCGCAAAGCCGGACATCCGGCCCAGGTGGGAGCGTTTCAGTGTTCCGCGGAGGGCGATCCCTGTAGCGATGGCCGCTCCGGTGAGAGCTGCGACCAGGGTCCAGCGCACCGGACCGTCGAGAGCGATGCCGCGCCGCAAGAGCGTTCCTGCCAGCGCTGCCAGGACCAGGCCTACGGTCACGACCCGCCACACCACCAGCCAGCGGAACCAGGACAGCTCGCTCCGGCTCTCCGTGGCCCGACTGATGTCGGTGGTCGTCATGGGGATCTCCTGGCAGTCGGCAATGGACAGATGGAGGTGTGGGGGCCGGCTGTGACC